>NZ_JBSFPX010000034.1:0-45220 GCF_053588415.1 Mycobacterium sp. NPDC003449 | reverse complement strand
GAACGCCACATACACCCATCCTGACCATGTCGACACATAGGTAAAGTCTGCTACCCACAACATATTTGGTGCATGTGGACAGAAGTGGCGGCCGACCAGATCGTCGGCCCGATCGGCTTGCGGATCGGCCACCGTGGTGCGCTTGACTTTCCCACGGCGCGCCCCGCACAGTCCGAGTTCACCCATCAACCGTTCCACCGTGCAGCGGGCTACTTCGATGCCCTCGCGGCGGCATTGCAGCCACACCTTGCGTGCACCGTAGGCCGAGTAGTTCTGCCGGTGCACACGGGTGATCTCGGCTTTGAGTTCCTCATCGCGCACCTGACGCTTGGATGGATTCTGGCGCCGAACGCAGGCGTCGTAGTAGGTGGACGGCGCGATCTTGCAACCATGTGCCGAGAGCACACGGCAGATCGGCTCGACGCCGTACTCCTGTTTGTGGGTGTCGATGTAGTCGAGGATCACCGATTGCGGCGGTCGAGCTCCGCCGCGAAGAAAGTCGATGCAGATTTCAAAATATCGTTGGCCCGCTTGAGTTCTCGGTTCTCAGCCCGCAGCTTGCGAAGCTCCTCGGCCATATCACTGCTCACCCCGGGGCGGGCACCGGAGTCGATTTGATGCCGGCGCACCCAGCTCAACAGTGTCTGCGGAGTGCCGATACCCAGCTTGGCCGCCACCGACTCGATCGCCGCCCACTCTGACCCATACTGATCGCGAACCTCAGCGACCATCCGCACCGCACGCTCACGCAGCTCAGCTGGATACTTCTTCGAACCTGCCATGACTCCATCCTTCACAAGAGATGAAGTCTCCGGACTCACCGGGGCGATTCAACCCGCCTGTTCCATCACCCTTAAGCACCACTCTAACGCCGCTTCCCGCTTCGGCTTCAGTAGTCCCACGACGCAGCACCTCCCCACCGCCGAAGGGTGCGTCGAGTTCGATTTTCCCGACAGCTCCATTCGATATCCACTCGTCAACCACCTGATGATTGTGTTGGAGCGCGGTACTGACGGCTGACGCCGCTTCGTCGGCGGTGCCGAAGGACGAGACCACTGGCAGCCGCGTTCCCTCCAGACGTGCGGAGAGGTCGTCGAAGGTTTGGCCGACGTGGCGTTCTATGAGATGGCCGCCGGTGGCTTCGCTCGCTGCCAGGAGCGCGCTGGTGTCCTCGACCCCGTACGGTGCGACATGCCCGGGGTCCACGGTAGGAGCGTCTGCATCGTGGTGCGGCGGGTCGACTGTGTCTGTGTGAACGGGTCCGTCACCGTGCCCGGTGCTCGGTACGTCATCGACGGGGCTGTGAGGGGTGGGGTGGGGGTCGATGACCTCGTTCGGAATGCCCGGGGCGTCGTCGAAATGACGAGCAGCGCCGCCGAGGGCGTCGAGTCCGTGTTCGATCCCTTCGGCGAGAGGTTTGGCGCCGGGTAGGGGGAGCATTCCTGCGGCGTCGAGGGAGGCTTGGAGTCGGTCAGCGCCCGAAGCCTGGTCCCAGTTGTTGAACGTGTCGATGTCCTTGGCGACATCGGGTATCAGGCCGAGGCTGCCCTCGCTGAGTGCGCGGCTGCCTTCGGCGAACGCCGAGGGTTCCGGTGGATACGCCTGCACGTCGGCGTTCTCCGGAAGCGGCGCAACCGGAGCAGTCGGGCTACCGGCAGCGGCCGCGGCGTAGTTGAGCTCGTTGAGGATCCTCCGCTGCTCGGTCAGTTCGGCGCGGGCGTCGAACACCGCTTGCGCCAACGGGCCGCTGGTGTCTCGACCGGGACCGGCCCCAGCACCTTGCGTGTAGTCCTGTCCGGCGGCGTCGTCCAGCTTGGCCTGCGCGGCGTCCAGGTTCTGCCGGGCTGTCTCCACCTTCGCGGCTTGCCGGTCGATCGTCGCCTTATCAGGGGGCTGACGTACCTGGCTGAGCACTGGCGGCAGGCCGGCGGGCTTATCATCCGCGCCGGGTTTGGCCGGCTGGCCGTCCTCCGGTTTGCCGTCCGGAGTGTCGTCGGCGCCTAAGAGGTCTCCGAGGTCGCCTCCGACGTCGCTGGTGACGGAGGAGGGCTTGTCGTCGGGCTTCTTCGCTACGTCCTCGACCGACTTGGGGACTGCGAACGGCCCGATCTGCCCAGCCGCCTGCTCGGCGGGTTTGTCGCCCCGCTCGTCCTTGCGTTCCTCGTCCGGCTTGACATGCGTCTCGTGGTCGACGAGCCGCACTGTGCCCTCGCCGTCACTTCCCTCGTCCTCGCCGTCGAACCGGATCCCCTGCAGTTCTGCGGCTTTCTCCTGCAGCCGCTGGCCGGTGAAGGTGTCGGTCTGGACGAGTCGTTCGGCAAACCAACGGATGTCCTCGGCGTGCTCGGCGGCCGCCTTGTTCCGCTCGGCGATTGTCGAGATGTCGTACTTGCGGGTGTCGGTGACCGTCAAGTCTTCGCCGACGCTGAATCCGTCGTTCTCGGCCGCGGTGATCGCCTCGAGAACTTCACGTTTGGCGGCCTGGACGTCCCGGCCACCGTTCTCGGCGATGTCAGCGGCCTCGTCTTGGACTGCGGTCTGCCGGTGCACCACTGCGGTGTCGGCGATCACCCGATTGAGTGCGGCGTCCTTGGCGTCGCCCTCCCAGGTGGTTCCGCCGGGAGCGGCGATGCTCTGGCGGTGCTCGTCGAACAGTGTCACGGATTGGGCGCCCATCCTCCGCAGCTGAGTGGCGGCGTCGTCGAGGTGCTGGGTCGGCCATTCCTCGATCTCCGACCGACTGGGCGGCCCGCCAGCGGCAGGGCTCACACGCTCACCGTGGTGATGGCGTCGCGGCCGTTGTCGTCGGTGGTGTCGTAGCGGGCGCTGCTCACCGTGAGGACGTCGGCCTGGCCGCTGATCCGGCCGGACTGGCGGGTGCGGACGGACTGGGCGGCGGCCAGGATCGCGGCCACGCCGGCTTGACTCGGGGTTGTACCCCGTCCACCGTCTACCGTCCCAGTGCCCAGCTCCGCAGCCGCGGCCTCGCTGCTGGCGGCCGCGATGCGTAGCCCGCTCGCGTCGACTTCCAACCCGTTAGCCATGCCAATCCCCAAACCGGCGAACACCTGGTCGTGAGGTTACCTGAGGATTTGCTCCCCAGCCGACGGGAATTCCGGGAGGAAGGTTCGGCAGTCAATCTGTGCCAATTCCGACTAACGGCGTCGGCACACGCTCCGTGATCTCGGTGTGGATGCTCCGCTGACATACCGCGTGACCATGCCGCCGGAATTCTGCGATGCCTATCGTCCTCACAATCCGACGGATGAAGTTGTGGTTCTCCGTGGGGATTCGCACGTCGGTCAACGCTTTGAGGAGCGAATCGGGAGATTGGTCTGCTCTGTTCATCGTCACTCCAAGTTGCACAAGGTGAACGTGGTCACCGACCTACGTGTCAACGGCGGTCGGCGCGGTCGGACAAGGGATACATCAGGGCCATCCGACTCGACGGCCTTCGCCGGACAGAAACTCCATGTAGTGATCCATGGACGCTTGGCAGGCGCCACGGCGCCGAGCCGATTCATGGCCGCGACCGCGGTTGCCCATATCCCACACGGCGAGCATGCGAATATGGGCGTGCCCTTCGAGGTGCACTGGCATCACCCATTCGTAGCCGGGGTGATAACTGTCGTCGATCCGAGCGGTCCAGCCCTCGAATGTGACGACCAGCAGTCCCTTGTGCCGATTGGAGCCGATCCATTGCATCGAGGTAGCGCTTATAGCGCGTAGGGCGGGACCCGTTCTGTCGGGATGCGCCGACTCGGGGAGAACCGCGATGGTGGGGTTGAGGCCTGCCAGCATGTGGGCCTTGGTGTGCATGGCCATCGCGACGTTCCACTTGACGAGTCGAATGTCGAGGGCGCCGGTCATATGGAGGATGATGACATACATAGCCGACAGGTCGGTCTTGCTCGGTGTGCCGGCAGGTTACGCTTTGCCGCGCCGCTGTCGTATGAACGTATGACATTGTGGGGCAGCTTGATCAACGTAAAGTGTTGCTCTGTCGCGAGGGGAGTGCAACACGGCTCTGATCGGCGATCTCGTGCCGGTCGCGCTGGGAGTTGCGTTTGTGTCCCTGTGGCGAGTGTGCAGCCTCTTGCGGCAAAATTTCGAAATTGCCGTCAAAACCTACACGTTCGTCACAGCGTTTCTCACAACACCATTGTGAGGCTCTGCATTCGCGCACCGCCCGCGCGCGGATGTTGCCGGCGAACTCCTCGGCTTTCGCCTGGCTGGCTTCCCGTCCGCGCATCAGCGGTGCTCAGGATCCGTCGGTGACCGAAAGGTCTTCGCCGACATCATGGTGGGCATCTTTACGGACGGTCGCATAGATCGCCGACCGGGTCCGGCGATTGCGTTGGCAGGCGGAGGATCACTCTGCCTGTCGCCAGCGCAGTACATCCAGCGCCGCGGCTACCGCCACCACATTCTCCGCAAGAGGTCGCGGAAGTAGCTCATCTGCTTGCCCGAGTCGCCGGACCACGGTGTTGCGATGCGTGTACATGCGTTCAGCAGTCCGGGTGACACTGCATCGTTCGTGCACATAGGTGGCGACGGTGCGCTGGACTTCGGGGTCGGCATGCTGGAGGTCGCCGAGAGTGTCCCGGAGGAACTCTTCGACCTGAGTGGGGTCGTTGGACAGCATGGCAACCAGCTGAACGTCCTCGTATCGGGCCACTTGCTCGGGGGAGTCCAGCCGGGCGAGCATCCGCTGCGTGGCCACCGCATCGAAATGGCTGCGGCGGAAGCCGTCGACACCGGTGGCGGGGCGTCCGAAGGCGACACAGACACCCGGGCTGCGGCGCAGTGCATCCGACAGTTGCGCCAACGGGGGCACGCCGGTGACCGGTAGCCAAATCCACAACGCGGAGGCGCCGGCCGCAATCGTCAGGCGGCGAGTAACACCGGAGATACGCATGATCGCCTCGGTGACCGCCTCCAGTTCGTCCGGCGGACTGGACATATCACTCCACACGATGGCCGCGGTATTCCAGTGCCGCAATGGGTATCCCAGTTCAGCCTCGGCGCGGGCGGCGGTCACAGGTGCGCCTTCAAGTAGGAGGGTGACGATCGCTCGGCGCTCGGCCTGCGCGTCACGCATGAGCTCAGCGCGTTCGATGTCCATCTGGACCGACACCGCGGCCACGGTGTCATCGATGAATGTCGCGATCGACAGCCAGGACACTTCCAGCAGTTCCTGAAGCTCAATTGGGTTGCGGGTCAACTCGAAACAGATCGGCATCCACAGGTTCCAGGCCGCATTCTGGCCAACCCGGTACGCTTCCAATCCGCGCTCATCCATTCCACTGCGCACCAGATTGCGGGCGATCTCGGTCGCTTCGGTGGCAGCGATCGGCGGGACGGGGTCGCCGGGGTGATGCACGTTGGCCAGCGCCCAGCGCAGCACGTCGGCGAGATTGGACCGCCGCGTCGCCGCGAACAAGGCGGGATCCTCGGTCACCGCCCGCATGCGCTCGCGTCTCAGTGACGCTGTGTGCAGCGCCTCCACCCACTCATCGCGGCGGTCGAGTACCCGTTCAGATGCTTGCTGCATGAGTGCCTGCACGCTCGGTGACACGTCAGGCCAGGCCGGCGATGTAGCGTTATGCACCATACGAGGATTATTGCGGTGCATTTTGCGCTTGCACAAGACCTCTGGGGTCGGTGAAGCTTGAAGGCGTCAGATCGCCCCAGCGTCACCAAAACCCTTGAGGACACCGCTCTCATGACCGACTCGCCACCTTCCACCGAACACCTGGATGTACTGATCATCGGGGCGGGCCTATCGGGTATCGGCGTCGGCTGCTACATCAGCAGCCAATTTCCCGCGAAGCGATTGGCAATCGTGGAATCCCGCGGGGCATCGGGCGGTACCTGGGACCTGTTCCGCTATCCGGGCATCCGCTCGGATTCGGACCTGCACACTTTCGGCTACGAGTTCAAACCGTGGCGACGAGAGGAAGCGATCGCCGACGCCGCGCAGATCCTTGCTTACCTACGCGAGACAGCATCCGAGTACGGAATCGAAGAGCGTATCCGCTACCACCACAGGGTGATACGCGCATCGTGGTCCTCGGAAACCGCCCGCTGGCTGGTCGATATCGAGCGTACCGACACCGGCGAGCAGCTCCAGCTGTCCGCGTCGTGGATCTTCTCCGCGGCCGGCTACTACCGGTACGACCAAGGGTTCACTCCGGAATTCGCCGACAGCGAGCGCTTCCTCGGCACGATCGTGCACCCGCAGCATTGGCCGGAGCAGCTCGACTACGCAGGTAAGCGTGTTGTGGTGATCGGAAGCGGCGCCACGGCGGTCACCCTCGTGCCGGCGATGGCTCGAAGCGCCGAACACGTCACGATGCTGCAGCGCACGCCCTCCTATGTCCTGCCTATCCCGCGGCAGGACCGCATCGCCAACGTGCTGCAGCGCCGGCTCGGCCCCGAGCGCGGCTATGCCCTCACCCGGCGGAAGAACATCGGCCGGCTGCGATCCATCTACCGCCTGTTTCGGCGATTCCCGAACGCGGCCCGGTGGTATATCAAGCGGGCCGTTCGCAATCGGTTACCCGCGGGCTATCCGGTCGATGACCACTTCACCCCGCCCTATGAGCCGTTCGACCAACGGCTGTGTATGGTTCCCGACGGTGACCTGTTCCGCGACGTCGCCGAGGGCCGCGCCTCGATCGTCACCGATCGGATCGCCGCGTTCACTCCATCCGGTATTCGTCTGGAATCCGGACGGGAACTCGACGCTGACATCGTCGTCACCGCCACCGGCCTCAACCTGCAAGCATTCGGCGGTATCGAGGTGGCCGTCGATGGTCAACCGGTGCAGTTGTCCGACACGGTCACCTTCAAGGGCCTAATGCTTTCCGGCATACCGAACTTCGCTTACGCACTCGGGTATGCTCACTCCTCCTGGACCCTCAAGATCGGGCCGCTCAGCCAGCATCTCTGCCGGCTGCTGGACCACATGGACTCCCACGGGTACGACATCTGTCGGCCGGCGCTTGCCGATCCTGCGATGCCGCGCCGCCGCTTGATGGATCTGGCATCGGGCTACGTCCAACGCGGTGCGAATCAGCTCCCTTCCCAAGGTGACCGGTTGCCATGGATGAGTTCCGCCGACCACCGCGGCGACGTGGCGCTGCTCCGCGACGGCAGCGTCGTTGATCCCGAACTCCAGATGTCCGTGGCGTCCCGGCCGCTGGTGCGGGAACAAGCAAGCATGACGGCCCCTTTCTGACATCGATCGATACCGCTGCGGCATTGATCGGAGGTGGGTGGTGTTGGCTGTTATCCGCGAACGAATTACGACGTTTTGAGCCGCCGACGGCGCTGCGGTACGAGTTGGTGTCGGGGGGTACCGATTCGGGATTACACGGGCCACATCACCGTCGAACCCACGGATACCGGCTGCGTGATGTCGCCGGCAATCAGCTTCCGCACGATCATCCCGGGCGCTGCCAGGATGGCTCGCCGACGCCCCGCTGAGGTGTGAAGGGTGCCCGGCCACAAGCTCACAGTGCAGCGGCGAGCGAGGCGTCGAGCAACTCTCGTGCGTGACCGTCGATGGCGGGACTGCTGCGGCGTCAGTGCCGTCAAAAAAGAAGAGTAGATGATGACAAAAACAGCGAGTCTGGAGTGTCAAAAGCAACAACTAATGTTCGTCGAGAACGCAGAATGACACCGTGCTCGACTATCGTGCCCGTGTCGCTGACGCCGAGTTATCAGATCGGCTGACCGCGATCGGCGCCGTGCTGATCGACGGGCCGAAGGGCTGCGGGAAGACCGAAACCGCACTTCAGGAGGCAAAGAGTTCGGTTCGTTTCGACACCGATGCCAATGCTCGGGCGTTGCTGGGCCTCAACCCCGCGGAGTTGTTCGATCAGGAGACCCCGATCCTCTTCGATGAGTGGCAGCGCGCACCCGAGGTGTGGGACCAGGTGCGACGGCGCGTCGATGACCTGCGTGCTCGTGGCCTGTACATCCTCACCGGTTCGGCGACTCCGAAGTACGAGCGTGAGTTGCATTCCGGCGCGGGGCGCATCGGCACGCTGCGAATGCGACCGATGAGCTTGTTTGAGTCTGGCCACTCTACCGGTGAAGTGTCGTTGGCGGCCCTGCTGCGTGGCGAGGACCAGCTGTCGAAACGTACCGCAATGACTGTCCCCGGCCTCGCGGGGCGGATCGTCATCGGCGGTTGGCCGGCATTGCTCGACGAGCCGGAACGGACGGCCCGAAGGTGGCTCGCGGACTATCTCACGCAGATCGTCGATGTCGACATTCCGGACCTTGGCACCGGTAGGCGGACTCCGGTTCGACTGCGTCGCGCACTCGCCTCGCTCGGGCGATCCGTCGGGACGCCGATCAAACTAACGGCACTCGTAGCGGATATCGCAGGTAACGATCAACGGGCTCCGGCGAAGGAGACGGTGAACTCCTATCTCGATGCGCTCGACCGGCTCAAGCTGACGGAGAATTCACCGGCCTGGAAACCGCACATGCGTTCGCGTGTTGCATTACGTGAGGCGCCGGTCCGCTACTTTGTCGATCCCTCGCTGGGCACTGCTGCGCTGGCTGTCGGGGCGAAGGACCTACTCGCCGACCTGGCCGCTGCTGGACTTCATTTTGAAGCGCTGGCAATCCGTGACCTTCGCATCTACGCCCAACCGCTCGGCGGTGCGGTGCACTCTTGGCGGGAGTCGCACGGTCGCAAGGAGATTGACGCGATCGTCGACACACCCGAGGGCTGGGCCGCGTTCGAAGTCAAGTTGACCGGCGACCAAGACGTCATTGACAGAGCGGCTCAGGGCCTCGTCAACTTCCCGGCCGAGGTGGACACCTCCAAGCACGGCGACCCGTCGGCTCTTGTTGTCGTGACGGCGACGGGCGGCGGTGGGAAGCGAGCCGACGGGGTCCATGTGGTGCCGATTTCGGCGCTCGGGCCGTAGATCGACAGTCGCACAAGACTGCGTCGGCCTGAGATGTTGAGCAGGCGCTCGGGATGTCGTACGTATCGGTCATGATGGCGACGTGCCGCTCTCCGAATCGACATTGCTCATCATGGCCGGTGAGCTGGTCTACGCCCGTGGCGAAGACATCGTCCCCGATGTCCAGGAACTGCGCATCACCGAGGCGAGCGCGTCCGCGTCAATCCAGGGCGCCAGCCTCTACACCGTGGAACTTGACTGGTCGGGCCGGCTACATGCGGGGTCGTGTACGTGCCCGCACTATGCCGACGGCAACTTCTGCAAGCATCTGGTCGCCACCGGACTCGCGGTGATCGACAGCGGACAGGCCGCCGGCGCGACGGCAACGGCAGAACCTGCACTCGAAGCGGCGGTGCAGGCAATGGACGTCGACGAGCTTCGAGAACTGGTCTTGACGCTGGCCCAACGCTATGGCGGGGTCCGTCGCCTGCTGGAGATCCGTGCGACGGCAGCGTCGGGTGACGACGCGCGGGCGAAGGGCGAGCTGGAAGCATTTGTGCGAAACCGGCTGGGGTCCAGCGGGTTTGTCTACTACGAAGAATCCTACGGGGTTGCGGAGTCGGCCGGTGAAGCACTCGACGAGCTCGAGGACCACTTGAACAGCGGGGCCGCCGAGATCGTCCGGCCGGCATTGCTGGGCGCGGTCACCCGCTTGCGCAAGATCGTCGAGGAGGCTGACGACTCGTCGGGTGTGATCGGCGACCAATGCCAGCGGGCCGCTGCTCTCTACGCCCAGGCGTGCCGGCAGGGCCGGCCCGATTCGGTCGAGCTCGCCAAATGGCTGGTGGAATTTCGCGCTGACTCACCGGGCTGGCCGAATCTGACGTTGGCCGACTTCGTGGACGCGTTCGACAAAAAGGCGCTCAAGGTCTACCGCCGGGGGGTGGCAGATCTGGAGCGCACCCTCGACGATCATGACAAGTGGGACCGGTACGAGGTCGAAGCCATGCTGCTGGAACTCGCCGATCACGATGGGGACGTTGACCGAGCGGTCCACCTGCTCAGCCAGGGGCAACATCCGCGGTACGGGGCGATCGTCGCCCGGTTGCGCGACGCCGAACGCCCCGAGGATGCGGTGACCTGGATTGATCGCGCCGTTGTCGAGGGGCGAGTCTCCGGTCGGGGTGGGGGCAACGAGTATTGGTTGAGCCCGTCCGACGTCGCCGAGACCTATCAGGGGCTGGGCCGGACCGAGGACGCGATGGATGTCTTTCGGGCGGACTTCATCGGGCGGCCGTCGGTGTCCGGCTACCAGGACCTGCTTGGATTCGCGGCGCGCATCGACCGTGCCGATGCCGAACGCACCTGGGCCTTGAACCACGCGCGAGAATTGGCGTCGGATCCTCGCAGCGGCGGCGCGGTCCTGATCGAGCTTCTGCTCAGCGAGGGCGACGCCGACGCGGCGTGGCAGGCTGCCGATCGCTACGGACCCGGCCGGGCGTGGCAGGAGTTGGCCGCGCGAGGTTCGGCGGCGCGACCTGTCGAGGCGGCCGACCTGTATCGGCCGCAGCTCGACGCGGCCTTGCAGCGTCCCAACACCAGGCTCTATCCCGGCATTGCCGCGACCCTGGCGACGATGGCCAGGCTGTACGAACAGGGCCGCCGTAGCGATGATTTCGCCGCCTACATCGCGCAGATCCGCCGGGACTACGGCAGGCGACCGGCCCTGATGAAAGCGCTGGACGCGCAGCGGCTCTGAGTCAAGCGGCATGAGCCGGCGGAATGGGATTTCGCTGGTAGCCTAATCCCATGAAGGCTGTCATCGATTCCGGTGGTCGGGTCGTCCTGCCCAAGCAACTGCGCGACGCGCTGGGGCTCACCCCTGGTGCGGAGGTTGACATCTCCGCCTACGGCGGTGGGATACAGATCATCCCGGGAGGGCGAACCGCGCGACTCCAGCGGAATGAAGATGGACGCCTGGTCGCGAAGGCGGACACGATCGTCACTGACGAAATGGTGTTTGCTCTCATTGATTCGGGACGGCGCTGAGGTCGGTGCCCTTCACAGCGGTCGACACCAGCGTCGCGGTGGCATTGCTGGTCACTTCTCATCCGCACCACGACATGGTGATGAACTGGGCAAAAGGCCGGACTCTCGGGCTCAGTGGGCACGCGCTGGCCGAAACCTATTCGGTGCTGACGCGACTTCCCGGCGATGCTCGCGTCGACCCTGCCGACGCGGTGACGCTGATCGACGAGAACTTCCCCGACTCGATTCAGCTCGGCGCACGTGCCGCGCGGGCTGCCCACCGCGAGTTGGCCCGACGGGGCATCGCCGGTGGTGCGACGTACGACGGACTCGTAGCTCTGGCGGCTCGTGAGCACCGCGCCGTCCTGGTCACCCGGGATGCACGGGCACGGTCGACGTACGAAGCACTCGGGGTGCGCGCAGAAGTATTGGCCGATGCCTGAGCGTCGCGTCGGTGGGCATTCTGTCGGTCCGGTTGCCTACCCTTTGGGGCGTGGACTACGACGCGATCAGCACGCTGCGGGAGCGGCATCAGGGCCGAGAGCCTATCTTTGGCCTCGCCGAGCGGCACTGTCGTCATACCGCTAGGTCACGCTAGGTCGCGCCGAACGCCTCGAGGTACAGCGCATAGATCGAGTGCGAGGCCGCCATGTACAGCCGGTTGTTTTCCGGCCCACCGAAGGTGAGGTTGGGGCACCGTTCGGGCAGCCGGATGAAGCCGATCGGCTTACCCTGCGGATTGAACACCATGACGCCGTCGAGATCCTCGGGCTTGCCGCGTAATTGGAATACCTTGCGGCCGTCGACGTCGGTCGGCGTGTCCTGGAGTAGGCCGTTGCTGCCCCACCCGCACCACAGATTGCCGTCGCGGTCCACGGTGAAACCGTCCAACGCGCCCTGGTCGGCCGCGTCGATCAGCTTGGTCTTGTTGGAGACGGTGCCGTCGTCGGCGACGTCGTAGCTCCAGATGCTGCGGTTCGGGGTGGGTTTCCACTCAACCACGTAGAGCTTCTTCTCGTCGGGGGAGAAGGCCAGGCCGTTCGGGTTGACCAGATCGGTGATGACCGACGTCATCTGCCCGTCGGGGGTGAGCCGATAGACGTTGGTGGTGGCCTGCTCGGGATCGGCGGGGCTGCCCTCCCACTCGCCGTTGATACCGAACAGCGGATCGGTGAACCAGATGGTGTCGTCGGACTTCACAACGATGTCGTTGGGTGCGTTGAGCGGTTTGCCTTCGAAACTGTCGACCAGCACCGTGATGTCGCCGTTCTCCTCGGTGCGGGTGATGCGGCGGGTCACCGAATGCTCACAGGTGACGAGCCGGCCCTGGCCGTCGCGGGTGTTGCCGTTGGAATAGTTGGCGGGCCTGCGGAACTCGGTGAAACTGTTGTCCTTCTCGTCGAACTTCATGATCCGGTTGTTCGGAATGTCGCTGCACAGAAGGTAACCGCCGTCGGGGAAGTAGACCGGGCCCTCGGCCCAGCGCATGCCGGTGGCGACCTGTTCGAGGGTGCTCGAGAAGATCCGATACTTGGCGAAGCTCGGGTCGAGGATCTCGACCGCCGGGTCGGGATAGCGCAGGTTCGGCCGGAACGACGGCGGCTGGGGCGGCGACCCGGGCAGGGGCGGGGATGCTTGGGGCGGAGACGATTCCGAGCATGCGCTGGTGACGGCGGCGGCGACGGTGGCCGCCGTTCCCAGGAGCATGTTGCGCCGTGTGGTGTGCATCGACCTCTTTCCGATAGCGCCGGCTTGCGGCCTGATCGTTGAGCGTGAACCTACGCAGGATTTGAAGGGCGGTCTAATCCCTTTCTGACATCGATCGATGCCGCTCCGGCATTGATCCGTGAGCGAAACGGCCGACATGTCACCGCCCCTGAGTAGCCTCCGCGTATGAGAGACAAACGAGGGGTCGTGGACGGCATGATCGGTGAGCCGAATCGGGAGACCACGGCGTTGCTGGCCGTGTTGGCCGAACTTCTGGTCGACGATGCAGAGGTCCGGCAGCGATGCCGAGACGCGGTGGCTGAGCGCAACGACCCTCTACCGCAATGGATCACCGGTCTTTCGCAGGTCGAGGTATACCGCACGGTGCGCATAGCTGATGTGCTCGGCGACGCCGACGAACTCGTGATCGGCGCGCGACTCAACGGCAGACACGAGCTGACTGCGGCCGTTCTGATCGACCACAACGCACTGTCCGGTGTCGTTGACGCCGCCGTTGTGTTCTACTCGATCGACGAGGGTCTCGCGCACGCGGCGGAATCCAGGAATGACACTTGCGTCGTTGAGATGGCGCCCGCGGATGCCCGGACATGGATCGAGGATGCGCTCGCCCAGCCAACATTCAGCCGTGCGACCGACACTTGGCCGCAGTCCCTGGCCCTGATTGGGTGGTTGGTACGGCAGCTGCCCGAAGGGGGTGCACATCGGCCACCCACTGACTGGCCGGCCGCCGAAGAGCTGTGCGACAACTTCTTCGCCACCGATTCCGCGGCACCGTTCACCGACCCCGGCCATCGGGAGGTGCTGTTGGAACTCATCGAGTCCGGTCCGGGTGATCCGCTGCGATGGAGCGCGGCGCGCATCGAGCACGTGATCGGCGGCTCGCCCTATTACGACGACCACATTGCGCTGGAGATCGCGCTCGACGCGCCCGACCTGCTGCGTGCGTTCATCCCATTCGCTCACGCGCAGAGCGGTATTCGAGACGAAATGACGGCGCGAACGGTCGCGGCGATCGACAAGTTGAGGTCGCGTTACAAGCGACAGGTCCTGAAACAGGCCGCGCAGTACTGGGATCTCGACGATGCGGTATAGCGACGAAGGGGGCGCTAGCAATCTGCTAGCAGATGGCAAGCGTTCTGGCTACAATCAATCTGTGCGGACTCTTCACCTGCGGAATGTTCCCGACGACATCGTGGATCGTCTCGAACGGATGGCGCGCGCAGCGAGTACCTCGGTGACAGCCGTCGCGATCCGTGAACTTGACGCGGCGACCCGGCGAGTCGACAACGCCGCGTTGATCGCCACCTTGCCCGATCTCGACATCGCGGCGGAAACCATCGTCGAGCAGCTGGATTCCGAACGTAGATGATCGTGCTCGACGCGTCGGCGGCTATCTCAGCACTGCTGAATGATGGGCAGGCGCGCCGACTCCTCGCCGTGGAATCGGTTCACGTGCCTCACCTGGTGGATGCGGAAGTGGTCAGTGTGTTGCGTCGGCAGGCCGCCGCCGGCCTATTGGCTTCCGAACGGGCACGCCGGGCATTGAATGTTTGGGGGAGGCTGGGGCTGATCCGCTATGCCGCTTCGCCTCTGTTGGAACGGGTGTGGGAACTGCGGGCCGCTGTGACGGCGTACGGCGCGATGTATGTCGCCCTTGCCGAGAATCTGGATTGCGCCCTGGTTACCGCGGATGCGCGGCTGCCCGGAGCGAACGGGCCTCGATGCGCCATTACGGTCGTGCCACGGTGAGCGGCCGAGACCCGAGCTCACTGGTCCCCGCCGGCCCATTCGCCGCGGGTGTGTTCGAGGTGTGCGCGGGTGAGCCGCTCCACGCCGGGCGCGTCACCCGCGTCGATCGCGGCGAGTAACCGACGATGCTCGGCCGCCGACGCGCCGAGCTTGTCCTGCCGGGCCAACGCCTTCAAGCCGTACAGACGGGTTTGGTCCCGCAGGTTCGCGACGATGGACACCAGCCGCGCGTTGCCGAGCAGCCGCAGCAGTTCCAGGTGAAACGCCCGGTCGGCTTCCAGGAACCGGATCACGTCACGATCGGCCGCGGCCTGTTCGATATCGTCGGCCAGCGCATTCAACCGATCCCGGTCGTCGGCAATGCCGCGTTCGGCGAGCTGGGTCATGGCGGGCACCTCCAGCAGCAACCGCAGCTGGTAGATCTCGTCGAGATCGGTATCGGCCAGCGGTACCACCCGGAACCCCCGGTTGGGTACCGCCTCCATCAACCCCTCGTGCACCAGCGTGAGCATCGCCTCGCGCACCGGGCTGTTGGAGACCCCGAGCCGCTCGGCCAGGGCGGCCGCGGAATAGATGTCACCAGGCTTGATCTCGCCGGACACCAGCGCCTGACGTAACACGTCGAGCGCCTGTTCGCGCAGGCTCACCCGACGCAGAGCCGTGCTCAATTGCCCCTCCGATCGCCGACCGCTTGACAGAGTATTGCCAAGGTACAACTATAGCCGCTTATCGGTAATCGATTACCGGCTACTGAGGAGGGGCATGCCCATCCGGCGCCACCACGGGTACTGCACGTTGTGCCGTTCGCGGTGCGGTGCGGTGTACACCGTCGAGGGCGATCGGCTGCTGTCCGTCGCGCCCGATCCGGACCATCCGACCGGTGCCGCGCTGTGCCCGAAAGGCCGGGCCGCTCCCGAGATCGTGCACAGCCCGCGCCGGCTGACCCGCCCGCTGCGCCGCACCAATCCGAAGACCGCCGACGATCCGGGCTGGGTCGAGATCGGCTGGGACGAGGCGCTGGCCGAGATCGCCAGCCGGTTCGACGAGATTCGCCGCGAGAATGGCCCGGAGGCGGTCGCGTTCTCGGTGACGTCGCCCAGCGGAACCCCGATCTCCGACGGGATCGACTGGGTGGAGCGGTTCATCCGGCTCTTCGGCAGCCCGAACATCTCCTACGCGACCGAAATCTGCAACTGGCACAAGGATCATGCGCACGCCTTCACGTTCGGCCGTGGCATTCCCACCGCCGACTACGCCAACACCGACCTGGTCGTCCTGTGGGGGCACAACCCGGCCCGCGTCTGGCTGGCCCAGTCCACCGCGGTCGCGGCCGCCCGGGCCCGCGGCGCGCGGGTGGCGGTCATCGATCCCCGGTCGGCGGGCAGCGGCGCGCAGGCCGACCTGTGGGTGCGGGTGCGGCCCGGCTCCGACGGCGCGCTGGCCCTCGGGGTGGCCAACCGGCTCATCGAAGCGGGCCGGTTCGACGAGGAGTTCATCCGGCGGTGGAGCAACGGCCCGCTGTTGGTGCGGGAGGACACCGGCCGCTTCCTGCGCGGTGCCGACCTGGCGGTGACCGGGCTGCCGGCGGAGTCCTACGTCGGCTTCGACGGCCGCGATGTGGTGCCCTACGACACCCGCCGGCCCGCACCGGACGGGCTGGTGTTGGACGGCACGGTCGTCGTACCCACCCGTACCGGTGAGGTGCGCTGCACCACGGCCTTTCAGCGCTACCGGCAGCTGTGCGCCGAGTGGCCGCTGGAGCGGGTAGAGGCCGTCACCTGGGCGCCGAAGGAAGACATCGCCGCCCTCGCCGACGCGATCGCCGGCGCGCGGCGGGTGGCCTACCACAGCTGGTCCGGCGTCGGTCAGCACACCAACGCGACCCAGACCGACCGGGCCATCGCCTGCCTGTACACGCTCACCGGCTCGTTTGACGCCCTGGGCGGCAACGTGATTCATCCCGCGGCGCCGGTCAACCCGGTCACCGGCTTCGACCAGCTCGGCGCGCAACGGGCCAAGGCGCTCGGCGTCGACGAACGGCCCCTCGGCCCGCCGTCGCAGGGCTGGGTCACCGCCCGAGACCTGTACACCGCGATCCTCGACGAAAAGCCCTACCCGGTACGGGCGTTGATGGGGTTCGGGTCGAACCTGCTGGTCTCCCAGGCCGATCCGGTCCGGGGTCGCGACGCGCTGCGGAGCCTGGACTTCCATGTCCACGCCAACCTGTTCATGAACCCGACCGCCGAGCTCGCCGACATCGTGCTGCCGGTGAACAGCCCGTGGGAGCGTGAAGCGCTCAAGACCGGATTCGAGATCAGCCACGAGGCGCAGGAGCGGATTCAGTTGCGCCGCCGGATGGTGCCGCCGGTCGGCGAGAGCCGCTCCGACACCGAGATCGTGTTCGCGCTGGCGACCCGGCTCGGGCTGGGCGAAGAATTTTTCGGCGGCGACATCGAAGCGGGCTGGCAACACATACTCGACCCGCTCGCCATCACCGTGGCCGAACTGCGGGAGCGCCCGGAGGGCATGCGGATACCGTTGCCGAGGCGCTACCACAAGTACGCCGACCCGCTCGCGGACGGCGAGGTCCGCGGCTTCGCCACCGAAACCCGCAGGGCGGAACTGTATTCTGAGCGGTTGGCGCGCCACGGCTACGACCCGCTGCCCAGCTACGTCGAGCCCGCCGACTCCCCGGTGGCCGACGGCGCCGACCCGCGGTTCCCGCTGGTGCTCACCTCGACCAAGACCAGCCGGTTCTGCCACACCCAGCACCGCGGCATCGCATCGCTGCGCTCCCGGGCGGCCGAACCCACCGTCTACCTCAGCCCCGCACTGGCGACGCAACGGGGTATCGCGGGCGGGGAGTGGGTGGAGTTGGCCACCCGCCACGGCCGGGTCAGGATGCGTGCCGAACTCGATCCGGCGCTGCACGACCGGGTGGTGGTCGCCGAATACGGGTGGTGGGAGTCTGCCCCCGACGTCGGCCTGCCCGGATACCCGGCGTTCTCCGCCGCCGGCAGCAATTTCAACCTGCTCGTCCCGGCCGATCACGCCGACCCGGTCAGCGGCTCGATGCCGCACCGCTCGCTGGTCTGCGATATCCGCACAGTCGCCGAAGCCCGACCGGCCTGGCCGGGCCTGCGCCCGTTCGATGTGACACACGTGGTGGCCGAGGCAGCCGGCACCGTCTCGATCCACCTGCAGCCGTCGAACGGTGCTGCCCCACCGGACTTTCGGCCCGGCCAGCACGTCACCCTGCACCTCGACGGCCTGCCCGACGGCACCGCGAACAGGTCGTACTCGCTGTCCGGGCCGGCCACCCAGGCCGACCGGCGCGGCTACCGGATCACCGTGAAAGGTGGGGACGGACCGGTGTCGATCCACCTGACCCGTACCCTTCGCCCCGGCGACACTGTCGGGCTGACGGCCCCCGCCGGCCGGTTCGCCCTGCCCGCCGAGCCGGATCTGCCGGTGGTGCTGATCGCCGGCGGCATCGGCATCACCCCGTTCATCAGCTACCTGGAGACCATGGCCGCGCGGCACGCCCGCGACCGGATCGCGCTCTACTACGTCAGCCGGGACGGCGCACACCACGCGTTCAAACAGCGGGTGGCCGAGCTGAAGACGGCGCTGCCCGGCCTGCGGGTGCACACCCACTACAGCCGGCCCCGGTCAACCGACCGGCTCGGGCCGGACTACGACGCCGCGGGCAGGATCACCGCCGACGATGTGGCCACCGGGATGATCGCCGAGCGGGCCCGGTTCTATCTGTGCGGGCCCGACGACATGATCCGGCAGCTGCGCGCCGGGTTGGCCGACCGTGGGGTCCCGGGATTCGACATCTTCGAGGAGCGGTTCAGCTCGCCCGTGCCGACCTGGGCACCCCCGCCCGACGCCGCCCACGCGGTGCGCTTCGTCCGCAGCGGACGTGACGTGACGTGGACGCCGGCCGACGGCAGTCTGCTGGCCCTCGCCGAATCGCAGGGGGTCGCGATCGGCAGCGGATGCCGCACCGGTCAATGTGAAAGCTGCGAGGTGCCAGTGCTTTCCGGGGCTGTGCGCTACCTTGTTCCCGAAGCCGACCCTGATGACGAGGGCCGGTGCCTCACCTGCCAGGCGGTACCCACCTCCGACCTGGCCATCGACGCCTGACTCCTGGAGCGGACAACGTGCGAATGATCCCTGCGGCAGAGATCGCCCAGCGGTTGCCCTTCGACCGGCTGGTGCCGGCGCTGCGCTCGGCGTTCGTGTCCGGCGCCGAGGTGCCGACCCGTCACCACCACAGCATCGGCACGGCCGGGACCCTGCTGCTGATGCCGTGCTGGGTCGACGGCGACTTGCTCGGCGTGAAGGTCGCCGGCGTCTTCCCCGACAACCGTGAGCACGGTATGCCGTCGCTGCACTCGACCTATCTGCTCTGCGATGCCGGCACCGGCGAGCAGCTGGCCGTTCTCGACGGCGCCGAGCTGACCCGTCGGCGCACCATCGCCACCGCCGCGCTGGCCGCGGACTACCTGGCCCGGTCGGACGCACAGACCCTGCTGATCGTCGGCAGCGGGGCGGTGGCCTCGCTTGCCGCGCAAGCCTATTCCGCGATTCGTCCCGTCAAGGACGTCCTGGTGTGGAACGTCCGCCCCGCGGGCGCCCAAGCACTGGCGGTGGGGCTTCGCGACGAGGGGTTCGATGCGCGCGCGGTGACGGATCTGGCGTCCGCGGCCGCCGAGGCAGACATCATCAGCTGCGCGACGCTGGCGACGGCGCCGTTATTGCGCGGATCGTGGCTGCGGCCCGGTGCCCATGTCGACCTGATCGGCAGCTTCCGCCCCGATATGCGCGAGGCCGACGACGAGTTGATCGGTACCGGAAGCCTTTTCGTCGACACCATGGCTGCGGTCGAGGAATCGGGCGACTTGACGCAGTCGATCCGCGACGGCGCCCTGAGCTCCGCGGACATCCACGCCACCCTGACCGGGCTGTGCCGCGGGCAGCACACCGGCCGACGGGATGCCGAGGAGATCACCGTGTTCAAGTCGGTCGGTACCGCGCTGACCGACCTGGCGGCCGCCACCGTCGTCTATCGATCATCGAGAGGGTAGAAACCATGTCGCAGGCAACGCAGAATCGGGAGACGTTCTTACAGCGCGTCGCCGGCGGGTTGAGCCGATGGAGCCTGCGGTGGGTCCCGGACGCCTGGGTGGTCGTGGTGCTGCTGACGTTCGTGGTGTTCATCCTGACGTTCTTCCTCGGGCCGGGTGAGCTGGGCGCGAGCAAAGCCGGGGATCTGATCGCCGGGTGGGGTGACGGGTTCTGGGAGCTGCTCGAATTCGGCATGCAGATGGCCATGATCATGCTCACCGGATTCGTGGTGGCCACCTCACCGCCATTCCGACGGGCGCTGACCTGGGTGGCCGCCCGGCCGAAAGGACCCAAGAGCGCGGTCGCGGTGATGGCCGCGACCAGCATGATCCTGGTGCTGATCAACTGGGGGCTCGGGTTGATCGGATCGGCAGTGCTGGTGCGCTACATGGCCGTTCGTCAGCCCAAGGTCGACTACCGGCTGCTGGTCGCGGCCGCGTATCTGGGGATGGCGGGCACCTGGCACGCCGGGCTGTCGGCGTCGGCGCCGCTGCTGGTCGCCACCCCGGGGAACTTCGCCGAGCAGTACTACGGTCGCCTGATCCCGGTCAGCGACACCATCTTCTCGCCGTTCAATATGGTTCTGACGCTTGTGGTCATCGTGCTGTGGGTGGTCATGACACCACTGCTGCACCCGAGAGCGGAGCGGACCGTGCCCCCGCCCGCGGGCCTCGCCGAGGCCGACGATGTGGACGAGGAGAGTGTCCGCGCCGAGGGCCCCGGCGCGGCGACCGCCCCGGACCGACTGACACCGGCCGTGCGCATCGAGAACTCGCGGTGGGTGAATATGGTGATCGGCGGCATCGGGCTGATCTACCTGGCCATCCATTTCGCCGGACTGGAGGAAGGGGTGCTGTCGGGTATCACCCTCAACACCGTGAACTTCATCTTCCTGTTCGTGGGCATCATCTTGCACGGCACGCCGGCATCCCTGCTCAAGCAGGCCGAACGAGGTGGGTCCTTCGCGTGGGGCATCATCATCCAATTCCCGTTCTACGCGGGGATTCTCGGCATCATCACGGCCACCGGATTCAGCGAACGCATCGCGAGCTGGTTCACGTCCATCGCCAACGAGCACACCTTCCCGGTGGTGACCTACTGGTACTCCGGGCTGGTCAACCTCTTCGTGCCGTCCGGCGGGTCCAAGTTCGCCATCGAAGCGCCCTACATCGCCGAGGCCGCCCAGAACCTGGGTGTCTCACCCGAACTGACGGTGATCGCCTACGCCTGGGGCGATATGGCCACCGATGCGATCCAGCCCTTCTGGGCGCTGCCGCTCCTGGCGATCGCCCGCCTGGGCTTCCGCGACGTCATGGGATTCCTACTCACGCTGTTCATCGCCTATTTCGTGGTCGTGTCGGGCGCGTTCCTGCTGGCGCCGTTGTTCTTCTGACTCCTGGACGGGGGATGTGACCACAGCGCCGGCGAACCGACATCGGATCAGTCCTTCACCACCTCGCGCGCCGCGATCCTCCGTGCCCCCTTGTAGAGCAACGCGATCACCGCGACGAATCCCACGATCCCGACGATCTGGGCCATATTGCCGTCGTTGCCGGTGAAGATCGCGAACGGGTCGTCGTTTCCGGTGCCTGCGACGAACCCGGCGAAGACGACGCCGTAGAGGCTCTCCCCGACGATCATGCCGGTGGCCAGCAGCACGCCGAGCCGCTTCTTGCGTTCCACCTCGCGGCCGGAGCGATCCGCCCACTTGTTGTAGAAGTAGCCCAGCACCGAGCCCAGCGGGATGATCAGGGTCAGGCTCATCGGCAGGTACATGCCCATCCCGACGGCCAGCGGCGGCAGGGCGAATCGGGTGGTCCGGCTGAGGATCTCGTCGACGATGACGATCCCGACCCCGATGGCCGCACCCAGTCCGATCAGTGACCAGTCCAGGTCCCCGCCGAACACCCCCTTGGTCAGCGACGAGATCAGTGCGGCCTGGGGTGCGGCCAGAGCGTTGTCGGTGGCGCCGGGCGCGCCGAGGAAACCGAACGCGCGTTGCATCAGGTTGAGCACCGGCGGGATGATCGCCGAGCCGAACAGCACGCCGATCACCAACGCCACCTGCTGTTTCCACGGGGTGGCACCGACCAGCTGGCCGGTCTTGAGGTCCTGCAGGTTGTCGTTGGAGATGGTGGCCACGCCGAAGGTGACGGCCGTGACGAACAGCGTGAAGGCGATCAGCGCGGTGGCCTGGCCGTCGTCGGTGTGGCCGAACACGACCTTGATCACCAGCGCGGCGATCAGCACCGTCAGGATGCCGACCCCGGAGATCGGGCTGTTCGACGAGCCGATCAGGCCGGCCATGTAGCCGCACACCGCGGCGATCACCAGGCCGATCAGAAAGACGAATATCACGCTCGCCACGATGATCCCGGCCGAGCCGCCGTTCAGCACCGTGCCGCGGCTGAAATCCCACAGCAGTACGGCGATCGGTATCAGCAGCACCACCACGGTGCCCGCGACGAGGGGGAACGGGATGTCGCGGTCGGTGAGCTCGACCAGTTTGCCCTCGCGGCGGTTACGGGCCGAGGCCAGCGCCTCGGTGATGCCCTTGATGATGGGGCGCAGGATCTTCAGCAGCGTCCACACGGCACCGACCGCGATCGCCCCGGCCCCGACGAACCGCACATCGTGGGCGAATACACCCTCGATGATGTCGCCGATCTCCTCGCCGGTCCCCAACGTCCCGACGGTGCGGATCGGCAGCAGGATCCCGAACGAGATGACCAGCCCGACGAGCATCGCGACGCCGACGGTCATCCCGATCAGGTGGCCGACCCCGATCAGGGCCAGTGACAGGCTGGCGCCGAACATCGAGCCGCCCGCGCCGACCCGGAAGTAGGCGGCCACCGAATTCGCCAGCACCTTCAGGTTGGCGAGCAGCCCGAATGCGGCCGCCACCACCGCGCCGAACGTGATGATCCGGATGCCGACACGGTTCTCGGCGGCACCGCCGCTGCTGTCGCCGACCTTGAGCACCTCGGCGGCCGCCACCCCTTCTGGATAGGGCAGGTCCGAACCGGTCACCAGGGCCCGGCGCAGCGGGATGGAGTACATCACGCCGAGGATGCCGCCGACCGCGCACACCGCCAGGGTGATCCAGTACGGGAACCCGGTCCACCAGCCGACCATGACCAGGCCGGGCAGCACGAAAATGATCGCCGACAGCGTGCCCGCCGCCGAGGCGACGGTCTGCACGATGTTGTTCTCCACGATCGAGTGATTCGCGAAATTGCGCAGGATCGCCATCGAGATCACCGCCGCCGGGATGGTGGTGGCGAACGTCAGACCGACCTTGAGGCCGAGGTAGACGTTGGCGGCGGTGAACACCAGGGTGATCAATCCGCCGAGCAGGATCCCGCGGACGGTCAGTTCGCGCAGCGTCGGCGCGGTGGCGGGGGTGACTGGGCTCTCGGTGGCCAACTCGGCGTCCTCTCAATTACAGCTCAGAACTCCGGCAACGCCCACACGGCGGTCCGGTGGATACACGCTAAACGCTGTGCGGCGCCGCCGCGTGCTGATCGGAACAGCGCAGTGGCCTGGCCGGGGGAGTGCCCGGAGCCCGGCAAATGTATCGGGGTCCGATCTCGATGCCGTCAGGGCAGCTTTTTCCACGCCGGCCGGACCGCAGCAACATCTCACGCGTCAGCGATCCGTCATCGCGAACATGTCGGTGGCCCCTGTCATTCTGATCGGCTCGCGTGAGCGCGGTGCCCGACGGTGGGCCCGTCGACGAAAGGAACGTGGCAATGAGTGGTCAAAGCACACCAGCGCCGGGCTGGTACCCGGACCCGGGCGGCCAGCCGGGGCAGCGCTATCACGACGGCCAAAGCTGGACCCAGCATTTCGCGCCAACCCCGCCCCCGGCCCCGGCACCCGCACCCCAGGCGGTCGCGGTCGCGGTATCCGCCGGTGGCGGAACCAGCCACGGGTTGCATCTGGTGTTGACGGTGCTGACCTGCGGGCTGTGGTTGCCGATCTGGATTCTCGCCGCGCTCTTCGGGGGCGGCTCGTCATCCTCGGTCGCCGTCGGCACCGGTGCCGGTGTCGTCGCACGGACGTCCAACCGCCGTCCTCTGCTGGTGGTGGCCGCGGTGCTCGGTGGACTGTTCCTCATGGGTACCGCCACCGAACACCCTTGGCTGATCGCCGTTTTGGTCTTCCTGGGGATCCTCGCCGGGTTCGGGTTCTGGGCGCTCAAGGCCGCCCAACAACGCGAAGAGCAGCAGCGCCAGGAGCAGTTCCAGCGCGACATGCTCGCCCAGCGCGCCGAGCGCGAGGACCGGCTCTACCGGGAGGGCGACCCCCGGGGAACCCACGGCCAGTACCTGCCGCCGGAGTCCCTGTGAACACCGGTCGAGCCGCTCTGAGGGACGGGCTCGGGTGTGAACCCTTGGCGTCGATTTTGACGTCAGGGCTGTGGATTCGTCCCGTCCACAGCCGTGGCGTGGAAATCGACGCCGGGGCCGCCGAACCGTTCCCGAGTGCCCGGGCAGAAACACCGCTACACCAGGAACGCGATGCCCCAACCGAAGCTGGAGAATGAGGATTGACCCGCAACCTTGAAATCGGGTTTTCGATGTGCCCGACATGGGAGCGTCGAGCGCCGCCGGCGGACGGCGTCCACGGGGTTGTCGCCGTTAATTCACCTATCCGTCACCGCTCCCTCACCTGACCACGAAAGCCTTCGGTGAACTCACAGCGGATAACTGAAGAGGGTGACGGATGACATCGGGCAATCTCGCCAAGGCCGCGGCGGCAGCCACAATCGCGGCACTGCTACTGGCGGCCTGTGGCACCGGGGACGACAAGTCCGAGCCCACTCCCGACGCCCCGAAGGCGACCTCGCCGATCGACTGGAACCTGCCCGACGCGGACCGCTACCACCGCACCGCCACCTACCCGGTATACCTGAACAAACCCAACGAGGATCCGGCCGACGCCGAAACCGTCGCCGAGATCTCGACCGGCACCCCCGACGGCAACACCGTCATCTACACCGACGCCGCCGCCAAACGCATCGGCTTCGTCGACATCCACGATCCCGCCAAACCGGTCGGCAAAGGCACGCTTTCGCTCAAGGAGCTCGGCCACGCCGACGATCAGCCGACGTCGGTGGCCGCGGTCGGCGACTTCGTCCTGGTGGTCGTCGACACCACCGGCGGTGACTTTCCGCATCCGTCGGGCCGCGTCGACATCGTGCGGGTCTCCGACCGTACCCGCGTGCACAGCATCGACCTCGGCGGGCAACCCGACTCGATCGCGATCAGCCCCGACGGCACGTTCGCCGCGATCGCCATGGAGAACCAGCGCGACGAGGAATTCACCCCGCCCGGCAAGGAGGAGGGCGACCTGCCCCAGCCGCCCACGGGGTTCCTGCAACTCATCGACCTCAAGGGGGCGCCGAACACCTGGGCGCCCCGCAAGGTCGGCTTCGATGTCGAGGCCGCCAAGGCCGCGGGCCTGGACACCCCCGAGGATCTCGAACCCGAGTACGTCAGCATCAACTCCCGCGGACAGGTCGCGCTGACCCTGCAGGAGAACAACGGCATCGCCATCGTCGACGGCCGCACCGGCGAGGTCCAGAAGATCTTCAGCGCCGGAAGCGAATCCGTCGAAGGGATCGACACCAAAGAGGACGGCAAGATCGACCAGACCGGCTCGATCCCCGATACGCCACGCGAGCCCGACGCCATCGGCTGGATCGGCGACGATCACATCGCCACCGCCAACGAGGGCGACTGGAAGGGCGGCACCCGGGGCTGGACCATCTTCGACGCCGGCAGCGGTGATGTGGTCTGGGATGCGGGCAACAGCTTCGAGCAGCTCGCGGTGCGCACCGGCCTGCACATCGAAAGCCGCGCCGAGGCAAAGGGACCCGAGCCGGAAGGGCTGGCCATCACCGAGCTCGGCGGTAAGCCCACCGCGCTGATCGCCTCGGAACGCAGCAACTTCGTCGCCGTCTACGACGTCAGCGACCCGAAAGCCCCGGTGTTCCGCCAGATCCTGCCCACCACCCCAGGCCCGGAGGGCGTCCTGCCCATCCCGTCCCGCAACCTGCTGGCCATCTCCTCGGAAACCGACGAACCCGACAAGAGGGTGCGGGCCTCGGTCAACCTCTACGGCTCCGGCGAGCCGTTCGCCGCGGCCGGCGGCAAGCCCGCGTTCCCGTCCATCGTGTCCGGCGATGTCGACGGTGCGCCGATCGGCTGGGGTGCGCTCGGCGCGCTCTCGGCCGACCCCGCCGACGAGAACCGGCTCTACACCGCCACCGACGTCGCCTACGGCCCGGCCCGGGTCCTCGGTGTCGACGTATCCCAGAAGCCGGCCCTGATCGACACCGAGCTGGCGATCACCGAGGACGGCAAGCCCGTCACGCTCGACACCGAGGGCGTGTCGGCCCGCCCGGACGGCGGATTCGTGCTGGCCGTCGAGGGTGAGGAGGGCCCAGGAAACCAGCTGGTGTACGTCGCCGCCGACGGCACGATCGAAAAGCGGGTGCCGGTGCCCGGCGACATCGCGGCCGGGCTCGGCGGGCAGGGCCTGGAAGGTGTTGCGGTCGATGGCGATTCCGTCTGGGTCGCGGTGCAGCGCGAGCTCAAGGGTGATCCGAAGGGTGTGGTGCGGCTGGGCCGCTACACCCCCGAGGGGGATAGGTGGGAATGGTTCGGCTACCAACTGGATTCGACGCGGGCCGAGGGCGACTGGATCGGGTTGTCCGAGATTGCCGTCCACGACGGGCGGCTGCTGGTGCTCGAACGCGATAAGCTCAACGGTCCCGACGCTCGGGTGAAGTCCATCTACAGCGTCGCGATCCCCGAGGGCGTCGGGCTGGCCTCGGCCGGTCAGGCGCCGCAGGTGCTGCCGAAGACGTTGGCCCGCAACCTGCTCCCTGACCTGCAGGCCACCAACGGCTTCGTGCAGGAGAAGGTCGAAGGGTTCGCCGTCGCCGGGAATCAGAACCTGTACGTGGTCACCGACAACGACGGGCTCGACGACGCCAACGGGGAGACCGTCTTCCTCGATCTCGGTCCGGCCGCCGACGCACTAAAGGGGTAGCGCACCCGGTCAGAACCAGGCCGCCTTGTCGACCACGTTGATCAACGGTTCACCGGCGGCGAACCGGCGGGCATTGTCCCGGAGCACGGCGTAGCGGCGGTCTTCGGTGTACGGCCCGACCGCCGCCACGTGCGGTGTGAGGAGCACCCCCGGCGCATCCCACAGCGGGTGAGCCTGGTTGAGCGGCTCGGCCGGGAACACATCCAGGGCCGCGCCCCGCAGGTTACCGCGGTGTAGCGCCCGCGCCAGGGCGTCGATGTCGACGACCGGTCCGCGACCGATATTGACCAGCAGGGCACCGGGCTTCATCAGGCCCAGGCGTCGCTCGTCGATGAGGTTCTCGGTCTCCGGTGTGTGCGGGACGGTGAGGATGACGGCGTCCGCACGCCGCAGATAGTCGTCGATGCGTTCCGGCCCGCCGGTCTCACCGACATGGGGCACTGGGTTCGACGGCTTGGCATCGGTGCCGATCACGGTGCACCCGAAAGGGGCTAGCATCCTGGCGATTTCGCTGCCGATCGCGCCGAGGCCGACGACGAGGACGACGGCCTCGGGCAGGTGCAGCACCGAATCGAGGTCGCGGACGGGTTCCCAGCGATGGGCCGCCTGATGTTTCGCGTACGTGGGCAGGTTGCGTGCCAGCGACAGCAGCATCGCGACGGCATGGGTGGCGACGTGGTCGGCGTAGGTGCCGCGCAGGTTGGTCACCACGACCGGATGTTCGGTGAGCTCTGAGTAGAAGTATCCCGCAGGCGGTGCCGCCATCGGCGCCTGCAGCCAGCGGAGATGGTGTGCCTGCCGCAACAACGTGCGGTCGAGGGTGCCGAAAGCCGCAGGGGCGCCGTCGGTCAGCACCCCCGCCGCCGCGTCCGGATCGTCGGCGACGATCACCGATACTTCGGGTACATCGTGTGCGAGTCGTCGGGCCCACCGCCGGGTGAGGTCGGTTTGCGGCGGCAGCACCACGAGCGGCAACGGATCAGCGGGCATCGGTGTTCTCCTCGATATGTGCGAGCGTAACGTCCCAGCCGAGCCAGGTGCAGATCCCCCGTCCCATCAGCCAGTCCAGCTCATCGGGCGACGCGACGTCGAGTGCCGGCACGAAGTCCACGATGTGCCGGTAGGGGTGCGCGACGCGGGTGAGATCACTGGCCCAGAACACCCGTTCCCTCCCGAAGACATTGAGCACCAGCCGGATCCGGTCCGCGAGGCTCCGAAACGGAAAGGGGTCCGTGACGTAGGCGGGCAGCGCGGTGGCCTTGACCGCGATATTGGGGTTGTCGGCCAGCCGCAGGATTTCCCGGATCGGCAGGTCGATCTCGGCGTCGCGAATGCCGAGAGGGAGGCCGAGTGTATCGACCACCAGACGAAGCCCCGGATGCCGGGCGCCGACGGCACCGATCGCCTCGTGCTGACCCGGTGCGTACACCATGACCGGCAGCGACCGCTCGGCTAGCGCGGACCACAGCCAGTCGTTGGCCGGGTCCGCGAGGCCGGCCCGCATTTCGGGGCGGTGGAACGTCATCCGTAGGCCACGAACCCCCGGGGTGCCCGCGAGCTCGTCCAATCGAGGTTCGGCCCCGGGTGCGGCGAGATCCAGACGCGCCATGACGGCGAACCGGTCGGGATACCGACCGGCCGCGTCGAGCACGACATCGTTGCGGTCCCCCTCGAACGACGGCGGAACCAGCACCGCCCGGGCAACCCCGGCCCCGTCCATCTCACGCAACAGGTCCGCGACCCCGAATGCCGGGAACCGGTGGGCACGGGCCCGTCCCTGCGGCGGCCAGAGCCGGTCGGGTCGATCATCGGCCCAGATGTGGACCTGTGCATCGGTCACGTCGTATCGGCGCGTCACGGTCCCACCGCGCCGATCGACGCGATGACCGCGTCGGTAAAGCTGTCGGTGCCCGCCCGGCCGCCGAGATCCCTGGTCGGCGCCGATTTCAGGGCGGCCCGCACGCCGAGCTGCATCAGCTCGGCCGCTCGGGTCAGCTGCTGATCGCCGCCGCGGTGTCCCAGCCAGTCCAGCAGCATCGCCACCGACACGATCAGGCTGGTGGGATTGGCGACCCCCAGCCCGGAGATATCGGGGGCCGACCCATGTGCCGCCTGCGCGATCGCATAGTGGTCACCGACGTTGAGCGAGGCGGCCAGGCCGAGACTTCCGACCAGTTCCGCGGCGAGATCCGACAGCACATCGCCGAACAGATTCTCGGTGACCACCACATCGAAGGTATCCGGCGCGCGGACCAGCAGCGCCGCCATCGCATCGACGTGTCTGTCCTGCACCACCACCGAGGGAAAATCGGCCTGCAGCTCAACCGCGACGTCACGAAACATCCCGGTGCTGTCGGGCAGGACGTTGGCCTTGTGCACCACGGTCAGCTGATGGCGCCGCCGGGCGGCGAGGTCGAAGGCGAAGCGGGTGACCCGCCGGACTCCCTTACGGGTGAAGACCCCGACCGTCAGCGTCACATCCTGGGTGGGGCTGAATTCCCCTGTCCCGCGCCACATATTGCGATCCGAGTAGAAACCCTCGGTGTTCTCCCGGACGATGACCAGATCGGCGTCCGCGGCGACGCTGGGCACGCCCGGATATGTGCGTGCCGGACGGACATTGGCGTACAGGTCGAAATGCCTGCGCAACTCCCCGCTCGGGTTCTGCCGTTGCCCGTCGGGCCTGCGCGGGTACGTCGCGTGGTCGACGGGGCCGAGGACCGCGCCGTCACATTTTTCCAGCAGGCCCGTGCTGTGGGCCGGCAGCGCCTCGCCGGCCTGCTCGATGGCCTCGCGTCCCGCCAGCACATCGACCCAGGCCGGACGGCCGGCGCCGGCCGCCGAGACCGCGGCCTCGCACACCCGCACAGCGCTGCCGACGATCTCCGGCCCGATTCCGTCGCCCTGGATGACACCGATCGTCGGGCCCTCGGTGTTCTGCGGTCTCGACGACATTCAGCGACACCGCACCGGCATCGAGGTGATCAGCGGTCGAAGCGGCGCCTCCATGCCCCAGGTGATCTGGGATTCGACGGGCTCGATCACGGGCAGCTCGTCCAGCAGGGCAGCCAACGCCACCCGGCCCTCCAACCGCGCCAGGTTTGTCCCGAGGCAGAAATGCAGACCGGTGGAGAAGGTCAAATGCGGATTGGGGCTGCGTTCGATGTCGAACCTCGCGGGGTCGACGAACACGTCCGGGTCACGGTTCGCGGCGATCACCCACACGGTGAAGCGTTCGCCGCTGCGAATCGTGCCGTGCGGCAACTCGATGTTCTCGGTCGCGACCCGCATCGGCAGAGTCCGCGCCGGCGACACGTAGCGCAGGCATTCCTCGACGGCCGATGCGACCAGCGACCGGTCGGATCGCAGGCGGGCCAGCTGGTCGGGATGACGGGTCAGGGTGAGCAGTCCGTTGGTCAGCAGAATGCGGGTGGTCTGAGTGCCGGCCTGCAGCAGATGTCCGACGACGCTGATGATCTCGTCGTCGGAGACCTCGGCACCGTCCTGTTGGGCCCGCAGCATCGAGGACAGCAGATCGTCTCCCGGCTCGCGCCGACGCCGCCGGAGCAACTCGCCGATGCAGTCGATGACATACTGCGCCGACCGGTCGGCCAACTCCGCGGTACCCTCGGCGGCGCCGGCCGGGCGATAGGCGAGGATCAGGTGCGACAGCGCATCGCTGAGGTGGTCACGCTCGGCGGGCGGGATGCCGAAGATCCGGCACAGGATCGCCAGCGGCAGCGGCCGGGCCAGGTCGGCAGCCATATCGAACTGACCGGTTTCCCTTGCCAGGGAAGTGCATTCGGCCACCGCATCCCGGACCTGGTCGGTGTAGATCTTGACGGCGCGCGGGGAGAACGCATGCTGGACGAGGCCCCGCAACCGCTCATGGTCGGGCGATTCCTTACGGCTCAGGAAGTGTTTGTTCAGCCGGTCCTCGGGTGAGCCGTCGTGCGACAGCGGTGGGGGAGTGCGGATCGCGTTGTTGCCCTTCAGGATCGCCACCGCATCCGGATACCGCGAGACTATGTGAAATCCGTACACGGTGCGGTGCACCGGATCCTCGTCGACCAACCGGGCATACAGCTCGTCGGACTCGTATTCCCCCGTGGTCTCATAGAACTCAGTGACCAACTCCGAGAGTGGCCGGGCGACGGTGCTGGTCATCAATGGTCTCCATTCGTTTGCGGGTATCGCGGACACTTCTGGCGAGCATCTTCAACGAAACGTCGTCGTGGTGGCGCAGGACCGGGCCGATCCGGTGCCGGTCGGCCACCAGGGTCCGCAGCGCCACATGATCGGCCGGGCTGTTGACGGATTCGCCGCACACCAGCGCGCCGGCACCGTCCAGGTGCAGTACGGAGAACCGGCCGCCGGCCGGATCGCCGTGCACGATCCGTTCGGTGCCGTCGAATGCGAGCCCGACGGTCTGCACCTTCAGTGCGCCCTGGTCGCTCCAGAACCACGGGGTGACGCGATACGGTTCGGGGTCGCCGGTCAGTTGGCCTGCCACGCAACGGGCCTGATCGGTCGCGTTCTGCACCGACTCGAGCCGGATCATCCTGCCGCTGAAGGGATCCGGGAATGCGCAACAGTCGCCGACGGCGAAGATCCGCGGATCGGATGTGCGCAGGTACCGGTCGACGACAACACCGTCGTCGACGCTCAGCCCGGCCGCGGCGGCCAGCTCGACCCTCGGCCGCACCCCGATGCCGAGCACGACGGTGTCCGCGGTGACCAGTCCTGCGCCCTGGAGTTCGACCGCGTCGACGCGGCCGGCGTCGCCGTGAATCGCCACGACGGGGGTGTCCAGCCGCAGGCTCACCCCGGCTGCTTCGTGGGCCCGCAGCACATGCTCTGACACCGGCTCCGACGCGGTCCGGGTCATCAGCCGGGGCATCGCCTCGGCGACCAGAACCGCGAGCCCGCGCGCCCGGGCCGCCGCCGCGACCTCGAGCCCGATGAATCCGCCTCCCACCACCACCATGTTGCGGCCGCGGTCGAGTCGATCGGCGAGGTCCCCGGCGTCCTCGGCCGTGCGCAACGAGCAGACGCCGTCGAGCTCGGCGCCGCGCACCCGCATCGGAATCGCCGACGCCCCGGTGGCGAGCACCAGGTGGGCGTACGGATATTCGTTACCCGCGGCGGTCAGCACCCGGCCGCGTGCGCGGTCGATCGCCACGCACCGATCGCCGCGCACGTAGTCGATGCCATGCTCGGGGTAGTAGCCGGCCGGCCGGAACGGCAGGGGCGCGGCATCGGTGGCACGGGTGAGACAGGCCTTGGACAGTGGAGGCCGTTGGTACGGCAGGTTGTCCTGGGCGTCGATCAGCGTGAGGGATCCGTCGTAGCCGAGCCGCCGGAGGGACTCGGCGACGGTGAAACCGCCGTGGCCGGCACCGATGACGACGACCGGCCCGCAGGCGGTCACCGCTGCCGCTCCGGCACTTCGACGACCAGCTCCGCCAGCTGGCTTTCGGCCAGCACCTGACAGGACAGCCGGCTGGTGGCCAGCCGTTCGGATGCGGTGATCTCCAGCATCTCGTCCTCGTCGTCGGTCATCGCCGGGAGGCGGTCGAAATCCTCCGGCCGCAGGTAGATGTGACACGTCGCGCACTGACGCTGCCCGCCGCAGTCGGCGAGGATTCCACCGATTCCGTGGGCGACCGCGGCTTGCATGACCGACGTCCCATCCGCGACGTCGACGCTGATATCGGTCGAATCCTCGGATACGAAGGTCACTTTCGTCATGACACCACCGCGGCGAGATGCCGCAGCCGGTCCTCACCGACCGTTGCCTGCGCCTGGGCACCGTGCAGCCGGACCAGTTCGACGAGCTGGTCGATCCGTTCGGGCGCGACGGCGACGCCGATCTCGTCCAGACACTTCCTGACCTCGTTGGCCCCCGAGTACTTGCCGAGCAGGAAGTGGCGGGCGTTGCCGACATCGCGGGGATCGAACGGTGTCACCCGCGCCGAGCCGTAGAAGCCGTCGTGGCGTGCCTCACCCTTGCCCTGCACCGGGGCCACCCGGTAGTTGAAGGCGCGCTCGCCGACGATCGGTTTGTTGGGGGCGACCCGCATCCCGGTCAGACGTTGGTGCAGCCGGGACAGCTCGGTGAGTTTCGCCAGATCGACACCGGTGTCGACGCCGTAGAGCTTCTCCAGTGAGACCGCCACCTCGTCGAGTGCGGCGATGCCGCACCGTTCCGGGTCCATCCCGTTGATGAAGACCTCGACGAACTCCGCGCCCGCCGCGACACATGCGATGGCGTTCGCGACCCCGAGCCCGAAGTCGTTGTGGCAGTGCGCCTCGATCGGGGTGGTGGTGACCGCGCGCAGGGTGCTGATCACCGTGGTCATCGCCTGCGGGCTGGCGACGCCGAGCGAGTCCGGGCAGTACAGCCGGTCGGCGCCCGCTTCGGACACCGATGCGCCGAATTCCTCGACGAATCCGGGCACGGTCTGGGGGAGTCCGTACAGTCCGATCGAGATGGTCAGGTCGCGATCCTTGGCCTCGCGTACCACGTCCACGGATGCCCGTAACATCTGCTCGCGGGTCCAGCCGGATTCCTCGAGGGCGAATTCCGCGCCGCGCCCGTTCATACAGACGAAATCGGCCCCGCATTTCTGCGCCTTTTCCAGGGTGGCGAGCCATTCCTCACGGAAGAACGATTTTCCGTAGAATCCGATTCCGATCGGAATTCCCTCGTCGTTCTTGCGCCGGACCAGCTCGTCGGCGTCGCCGTCGGCTCCCCAAACGATGGTCTCCGCGACCCCCGCCTCGGCCAACTGACGCACCAGGTGCAGCTTTTCGGTCATGGTCAGCTCGGCCTCCATATGGCCGAGCTGCCGAAGGGTGATTTCCCGGAGCCGCACCCGTGCCGGCTCGCCCCCGTCGCGCACGATTTTGGTGTTGTACATGCTCAATTGGCCATCAGTCACGGTTTCCTCCGCTTCGTGTGGATTGTCGCGGGCCCATTCCGCATCGAATATGCGCGCGGTGGATAGCGCTGTCCAATACCAAGTGTGGACAGTGCTCATGACACGGGCGCATTAATGCGGATTCGGATTGATGTGATTCGAGTATTACGCTTCGCCAGTTTTGGTGTTGGACAAACCCAGTCGACGTCACCAGACTTGGGCACGCCGCCGGACGTGACGCGCGCCACAATCGGAAGGTTCTCTTGACCCGGTCGAGTTCAGGAAGGACAACCAATGCACAACGCGCTGCGTGACCCCGACGAGAAGATGGCCCGCAAAGCGGGCTGGGCGTCGTTGTGCGGCACCACGATTGAGTGGTACGACTTCTACGTCTACGGTACCGCCTCGGCGTTGGTCTTCGGGCAGGCGTTCTTCTCGCCCGCGCCGCATGCGATCGGCGTCCTGCTCTCATTCGTCACGTTCTGGATCGGCTTCCTGGCGCGTCCGCTCGGCGCCGTCATCTTCGGGCATATCGGCGATCGGGTGGGACGTAAGAAGTCCCTGGTCGCGACCCTCACCCTGATGGGGCTCAGCACGGTGGGCATCGGGCTGCTGCCGACCTACGCCCAGATCGGGTTGGCCGCCCCGATCCTGTTGACGGTGGCCCGGGTGGTCCAGGGCATCGCGCTCGGCGGTGAATGGGGCGGTGCGGTGCTCATCGCCACCGAACACGCCAAGTCCACCAGGACCTACTTCTTCGGGCTGTTCGCCCAGCAGGGTTCCCCGCTGGGACGCATCCTCGCGACGGTCGCGTTCATCCCGATCGCCAACCTGCCCGACGATGCGCTGCTGACCTGGGCCTGGCGGCTGCCGTTCCTGGCCTCGGCGGTGCTGGTGGTGCTCGGTCTGGTGATCCGCCTGAGCCTGGAAGAATCGCCTGCCATGGTGCGCCTGCGGGCCGCCGACAAGATCGTGAAAGTTCCGCTCACGGTGCTGCTCCGCGATCACCGAAAGGCCGTCGCGCTCGGCATCGGTGCCAGCATCATCATCTTCACCCTGGGCTATACCCGCGACAACTTCGCATTGGCTTGGGCGAGTTCGGAGTTGGACTTCGACAAGAGCGAATTCCTGACGATCCTGCTGATCGCCAGCGTGGTGCAGTTCTTCGCACAGCCAGTCGGGGCGTGGCTGGCCACCCGGTACAACACCCGCAAGGTGATCATCGTGTTGCTGGCGCTGGAAGTGCCCGCCCTGCCGTTGATGTTCATCCTGATCGGTACCGGCAACTGGTGGTTGGCGATGCTCGGCGCGATCATCGCCACCATCCCCGACGTGATGTACCTCGGCATGTTCGCCGGGATGTTCGCCAAGGGATTCCCGGCCAATATCCGCTATACCGGCATGTCGACGACGTATTCGCTGGCCTCGATGCTCGGCGGTGGGATGCCTGCGCTGCTGCAGTCGGTGTACGCGGCGTCCGGATCCATCGTGCAGCCGATCGCGGTGACCATGGCGGTCTGTCTGGTGTCGCTGATCTGCGCACAGGCGTTCATCGCGCTGTCGGGTCGGCGGGTCGGATCCGATGAGGTGCCGGTGGCAGAACCCGAACCGGATTTCGCACCGGAGGACGCGTCCCGAGCGCGACAATGACGGGCATGGAGCTGCACCAGCTACGCGCCTTCCTCACCGTTGCCGAAGAACTGCATTTCGGTCGGGCGGCCGAACGTATGCACATCGCACAGCCACCGCTGAGCCGCACCATCCAGCACCTCGAGCGTTCGCTGGGAGCCCGGCTGTTCGACCGTTCCACCCGCTCGGTTCAGCTCACCGCGGCGGGTCAGGCGCTGGTCGGGCCGGCCCGCGACGTTCTGGCCGGCTGCCGCGTCGCGGAAGCCGCCGTGCGGGCCGCCGGGCAGGGGGAGACGGGTCTGGTCAGGATCGCCTATGCCGGGCCCTCCTCGCACACCCTGATCGGAAAGCTCGTCCAGTTGGTCCGTACCGAGCATCCGGGCATCGAATTCGAGCTGCGCAACGTCAGCTACGGTCATGAAGGGCTTGCCCTCGTGCTGGACGGCGCGATGGACCTGACGATCTCGCGATGGCGGACCCAACCGCCCGGAATCGCCTCGCGGACAATACAGGAGGAACGCTACGTGGTCGTCGTTCCCGCCGGGCACTGGCTGGCCGACCGAGACGTCGTCGGCATCGCCGAACTGAAGGACGAACCGTTCGTCATGCTCCCGCCGGAGCCGGTCTCGACGGTGCGCGAGGCGTTCACCTCAGCGTGTTTTCAAGCCGGCTTCACACCGAATATCGTTCAGGTCGCGCCGGATTCATGGAATGTCATGGCCATGGTCGCGGCGGGAATCGGGATCACCATGTCCGTCGACGCCGTGGTGCGTCAGATCCGTACCGACGGCCTGCACGTCCTGACGCCGCAGGACGACATCGCGCCGACCTATGCCCGGCTGGCGTGGCGCGATGACGACGACAGCCCGGCGGTGCGGGAAGTGCTACGGGCCTCCGAGATCGTGTTGCCGACTCCGGATTCCGTTCCGGATCAGGGCCGTCAGCACATCAGCATCTCGGCATCATGATGTACCAATGAACGGGCGATCGGCGACCCTCGACCCGACCTGGCTGTTATGCACCGCGACTATCCCAGACCCAGTGCGGCCCGTAGCCGATCGACGTCCATCGCACCACCGGCGGGGAAGCTGTCCAGGAGTTTGATCAGGTCGCCTCGACGGGTCGGATCGTCGGCGGCCTGCTGCGGGGTGTAACCGTTGAGCGCCGGGATCGGTTCACGGAGCCAGTTGTCCTCGTATTCACGAATGAATCCGTCCAAGGCCGCAGCGACTTCGGGATCGTCGGGGTCGAGCGGGCTCGTGTCGACCTCCGGAAACCGATCGGCCAGCTCGCGGAGGTCACCCACCGCCTCACGCGTGTCATCGACGACCTCTGCTGAGGGGTCAAGACGAACCAACGTCGAAAGCACATCATCCATGCGCTTCTCGCTGTTGGTCTCGACTCGCAGGTTGTCACCGTCCAGGGTGAGCGTGGCTCGAATCCGTTCCATCCCTTGGCTGATCACATGCTCGTGCCAACGCGGCGGTTCCTCGCCGTCGACCCGGTCAAAAGCGTCGTCAAGGGCCGTCTCGATCCCGGCCACGTCGCCGACCCGCACGCTCGCTTGGCAGATCGCGATGGGATCGCCCTCGGTGTTGACCATCGTCGGCGGTGCGAACTGGCGGCTGAGAAAGGCGACAAGTTCGACCGGGTCAGGCTCGTCGTCGAGCAATTCGATCAGCGGGTCACGATCATGCAGCGCGACCGGTTCCAACCCGCCGAAGAATTGCGTGGTGTCCCCGGCCGCCACCACGCGTGCGCAGATCAGCTGCCCGGGCTTGAGCTCGCGGCTCCCCTTAACCTCATACACGTCATGGGTGTCGCCGGTGCGGACATCGCGCACGGTGACACCACGGCCGCGGTTCACCTGCTCGACCTCGAACACCGAGCGCCCAGTCAGCAACCACTGCTCGGCCAGCGACCGCTCGTCGTCCGGCAGCAGCGGCCCGCGGACCGCGACGAACTCCTCGAACGCCCCGCCTTCGAACAGGACGGCATCTATCACCAGCGGATCGGCCCCTGCGGCAATGATTTCATCCTCATGCTCGGCATACCGGCTCCGCTCATACACCATCTCGTCGAGCAGGCTGCCCCAGTCGCCCAGAAGTGCATGCTGGACGCCCTTCGCATACAACCAGCCGGCGCGCTCGGCCAACGGCAGTTGTTGGCGGCCGAGATGGCATTTCTTGTACTTGCGACCCGACCCGCACCAACATGCGTCGTTGCGGCCAAGATCGGTACGAGGCTGGGTCTGATACCGCTCCAGCAGGCCGACCATCGGGTCATCGGGTGCTGCCCCGGCGCGTCGGAGCAGCGACAACCCGCGTTCGACGTCGCCGCGATCGGACGCAAACCGGGCCAGATCGAATAACACCGGCGCCCAATCGGTATCCATCGACTCGGCCGCCAGCAACTCGCGCTCGGCGCCTTCGACGTCGCCGATGCGTTCCAGGGCCAGCGCGCGCAGCCAGCGGCACGCCACCTGCGCCGGGCGCGGCACCTTCGACTCCAGCGTCTCGGCGAGCAGACCCAGCCCGGCGGCCCCAGCGCGGCCGGTACCGACGGTCTCGCCGGCGAGCACTTCGGCCAGCTCCGGGTCCGCAAGCACGGCACCGACTTCGCTCGATATGTCACTGAAATCAGCTACCCAGGGCGAGTTTTCGGACTCATCTGGCGACACCAGCTCGTCGTCGGGTGCCGCCTGGACCAAGGTAGACATCTGCCGATGCATTGTGATCAGCACGTACACCGCGAGCGCGTCATCGGGGTCGAGGTCATACCGATATGCCAGCCGGGCGCGGCCGCGCTCGAAATCCCAAGCGCCGAAATTGAATCCCGCCGGGGCGATCAGGTCTGTCCGCCGGCACAGGCCGTACTCGTCGATGATCTCGCTCAGCGGCAGCTGGGGCGCGGTGAAGACCGCGGGGTCCTCGTGAAACAGCGTCCGCACCACCGAGTCCAGATCGACCGGTTCGTCGTCGAGCAATGCGGCCAGCCGCTCACCCGTCGGCGCCTGCGCGGGTGCATCGACCCGCTCGGCTGCCAGCCCCTGCTCGGTCATCCGCAGCCCGACCAGCTCACCCTCGGACACACCGAGCGAGCCGAGCGTTCCCGCCGGTAGCAGCAGGACCCCGTTGTGGTCGACGACCTCGGGTGGAATCCTGCGGTGTGCGAGCAGTCCATGGTCGTAGCCTGCCAGCACCACCGTGACAGGCGCCCCATCGGTGAAGTGTCCCGCGCCGCCTCGGACCAGGATCGGATCCAGGTCCGGGGTAGCCGTCAGGATGTCGTGGGCCAGCTCATCGACGGTGACCCGGTGGGTCAGCACCCGACCGGCCAACAGGGTGGGTAACCACACCCAGCGGTCATCGATCAACGGGGCGGCCTCGTCGCCGACTTCGTCGAGCAATTCCTCGAAATCGAAATCCGTCGCGCCGGCCTCCTGCAGCCGTTGCACGATCTCGTCCTCAGTTAACGGTCCGTGCCCGGCGAGGATGTTCGCAAAGGCCTCTACTGGATCAATTGCCTCCACCATCGCGCCACCCTAACCCGACTGTGGGCCGGGAAATGCCTCGACCCGAGCACCGCGTGTGTGTGCGCCTGTGACGAACGTGTAGCTGCACTCGACACAGGTGCCGCACAGGGGTCGCCGGACCTGAGCGGGTTCCCGTAAGACCTCAGTGCCCGTGCAATGGCCGCCCCGCGGCCGCGAGCAGGGCTTCGCCGAGCGCCTCGCCCTGGGTGGGGTGCGCGTGCACGAACTTCGCCGCCTCGGCGGCCTTGATCTCCAGGTTGTAGAGGATCTGCGCTTCGCCGATCAGCTCGCCGACGCCGTCACCGACCATGTGGACCCCGACGACCGCACCGGTCGGCGCCACCACGAGCGTGACGGCACCGGAGGTCTTGAGGATCTGGCTCTTACCATTGCCGGCCAGATCGTAGGTGACGGTGTTGACGTCGTCGCCGAACTGCTCGCGGGCCGCGGCTTCGGACAGGCCCACCGACGCGATCTCGGGCCGCGAGTAGGTGATCCGCGGGATCCCCGCGTCGGCGACGAAATCGGGTTCGAGGCCGGCGATCTGCTCGGCGACGAACACCCCCTGCTGGAATGCGCGGTGCGCCAGCTGCGTGCCGGCGACGATGTCACCCACGGCATACACGCTCGGCACCGAGGTGCGCAACCGGTCGTCGGTGACGACGAAGCCGCGGCTCAGCGTTACGCCGGACTCCTCGAATCCCATGCCCTGGGTGCGGGGGCCCCGGCCGACCGCGACCAACAGCACATCGGCGTCCAAGGTGATCCCGGAATCCAGTGTCACGGTGACCGACTCGTCACCGGAGACGACGTCGACCACCCTGGCGCCGGTCTTCGCGGTGATCTTGCGGCGCCGGAACGCGCGTTCGAGGTACTTGGCGATGCTGGCCTCTTCGTTGGGCACCAGGCGGGGTTCGGCCTCGACGATGGTCACCGCGGTGCCGAACGACGCCCACAGGCTGGCGAACTCGACACCGATGACGCCGCCGCCGAGGATGATCGCCGAACCGGGGATGGCCGGCAGCTCCAGCGCCTGATCGCTGGTGAGCACCGGGCCCGAGATATCGATGCCGGGAATGAGTTTCGGTGCCGAGCCGGTGGCCAGCACGACGCTGGTACCGGTGACGGTCTGGCCGTCGACGTCGACGGTGTGGGGTCCGGTGAGGCGGCCCCGGCCGTTGACGACGTTGATGCCCTGCGCGGGGATCAGTCCCTGCAGGCCCTTGTGCAGCCGCGTGACGACGCCGTTCTTGTAGGCGTGCAGGGCCTCGGTGTCGATGCCGTCGAAGGTCGCGGTGATCCCGAACTGCGCGGCACCGCGCGCATTGTCGGCGATCTCGGCCGCGTGCAGCAGCGCCTTGGTCGGGATGCACCCGCGGTGCAGGCAGGTGCCACCCAGGTCGGATTCTTCGATCAGGGTGACCGACAAGCCGAGTTGCGCGGCGCGCAGGGCAGTGGCGTAGCCGCCGGGGCCGCCGCCCAGGATCACCAGATCTGCGGATGTCATGAAATCTCCTCTTGGACTGGGTCGGTCATGTCAGCACTCCACCACGTTCACCGACACCGTGACAGCCAGGCCGCCGGTCGATGTCTCCTTGTATTTGGTGCTCATGTCCAGACCGGTGGTGCGCATGGTCTCGATGACCTGATCCAGCGTCACCCGGTGGGTGCCGTCGCCGCGCAGGGCCATGCGGGCCGCGTTGATCGCCTTGCCCGCCGAGATGGCGTTGCGTTCGATGCACGGGATCTGCACCAACCCGCCGATCGGGTCGCAGGTCAGACCCAGGCTGTGCTCCATCGCGATCTCGGCGGCGTTCTCCACCTGCTGCGGTGTGCCACCGAGGATCTCGGCGAGGCCTCCGGCCGCCATCGACGCGGCCGAGCCGACCTCACCCTGACAACCCACCTCGGCGCCGGAGATCGAGGCGCGTTCCTTGTACAGCGAGCCGATCGCCCCCGCGGCGAGCAGGAAATCGACCGTGGTGTCGTCCGGGTTCGCCGCACCGGCCCGCGTGTAGTGCAGGGCATAGTGCAGCACCGCGGGGATGATGCCTGCCGCGCCGTTGGTCGGTGCGGTGACGATCCGTCCGCCCGAGGCGTTCTCCTCGTTGACCGCGAGCGCCACCAGGTTCACCCAGTCCTCGGCGAACGCGGGTTCCCGGTTCGGGTCTTCGGCGTCGAGCCGTTGATGCCAGTCCCGGGCCCGGCGGCGCACCCGCAGAGCCCCAGGCAGCTGGCCGTCCCGGCTGATGCCCCGCTGCTGGCAGGCCACCATCACGTCGCGAATGTGCAGCAGCTGCGCCCGAATCTGCTCGGGCGAGCGGATAGCCAGCTCGTTGCGCCGCATCACCTCGCTGATCCGCAGCCGATGCCGGTCGGCCAACCCGAGTAGTTCGGCGGCCGAGCCGAACGACCACTCGGTGGGCGCCGTGGCGCGACGATGCCCGGGTTCGGACTCGCTGACGACGAACCCGCCGCCGATGGAAAAGTAGGTATCCGAATACAACTCAGAACCGTCGGCGCCGAAGGCGCTGAGGGTCATCCCGTTCGGGTGACGCGGCAGCACCGTCAGCGGGTGCAGTCCGAACTCGTCCTCGGCGAGCGGGATCATGGTCGTCCCGCCCAACAGCACCTTGCGCGCCGACCGCATGGCCGCGACCCGCTGCTCCATCTCATCGGTCTCGATCGATTCCGGTGAGTACCCCTCAAGTCCGAGCAGGATCGCGGGCAAGGTGCCGTGCCCCGCACCGGTCGCGGCGAGCGACCCGTACAGGTCGACCCGCACGCCGACGACCTCGGTCAGCACTCCCCGTGCCGCGAGGTCGGCGGCGAACCGCCCGGCCGCCCGCATCGGACCGACGGTGTGGGAACTCGACGGCCCGATGCCGACCGAGAACAGGTCGAGCACACTGATGGTCATGACAATTCCGGGTACAGCGGGTACTTGTCAGCCAGGGCCCGCACCTGCGCGGCCAGGTCGGCGGAGTCGGTGTCCGGGGCCGCGACGAGCGCCCGCACGATCAGATCGGCGACCAGGGCGAAGTCGTCGTCGCCGAAACCGCGGGCGGCCAGCGCAGGCGTGCCGATCCGCAGACCGGAGGTGACCATCGGCGGGCGCGGATCGAACGGCACGGCGTTGCGGTTGACCGTGATGCCGATGGCGTCGAGTCGGTCCTCGGCCTGCTGACCGTCGATCGCGGCGTCGCGCAGATCCACCAACACCAGGTGTACGTCGGTGCCCCCGGTCAGCACGGTGATGCCGGCTTCCTTGGCGTCGGGCCGGCTCAGCCGGTCGGCGAGAATGCGCGCGCCGCGCAGGACCCGCTGCTGGCGCTCGGCGAATTCCGGCTGCGCGGCCATCTTGAAGCCGACGGCCTTGGCCGCGACGACGTGCTCGAGCGGGCCGCCCTGCTGGCCGGGGAACACCGCCGAGTTGATCTTCTTGGCGAGGTCGGCATGGTTGGTCAGGATGATGCCGCCGCGCGGTCCGCCGAGGGTCTTGTGCGTGGTCGAGGTGACGACGTGCGCGTGCGGGACGGGCGACGGGTGCAGACCGGCCGCGACGAGCCCGGCGAAATGGGCCATGTCGACCATCAGGTACGCGTCCACCTCGTCGGCGATCTCGCGGAACCGGGCGAAGTCGAGATGCCGCGGATAGGCCGACCAGCCGGCGACGATGAGCTTGGGCCGGCGTTCCCTGGCCATCCGGGCGACCTCGTCCATGTCGATGAGGAAGTCCTCCTTGGACACCCCGTAGGCCGCGACGTCGTACAGCTTGCCGGAGAAGTTGAGCCGCATGCCATGGGTCAGGTGCCCACCGCAGTCCAGCGACAGTCCGAGGATGGTGTCACCGGGGGAGATCAGGGCGTGCATCACCGACGCGTTGGCCTGCGCACCCGAATGTGGCTGCACATTGGCGAATTCCGCGCCGAACAACGTCTTGACCCGGTCGATGGCGAGCCGCTCGACGACGTCGATGTGCTCGCAGCCGCCGTAGTAACGGCGCCCGGGGTAGCCTTCGGCATACTTGTTGGTCAGCACCGACCCCTGGGCCTGCATGACGGCCAGCGGCGCGTGATTTTCCGACGCGATCATCTCCAGGCCGACGCGTTGACGGCCGAGTTCGTCGCCGATCGCGGCGGCCACGTCGGGGTCGAAATCGGTCAGCTGCTGGTTCAGGACGCTCATGCCGACACCCCGTTCTTCTCCGCGTACTCGGCGGCGGTCAGCAGTTCGCCTGCGCCGGTGGGCTGTACGGCGAACAGCCAGCCCTCGCCGTACGGGTCGGCGGTGATCAGGGCCGGATCGTCGACCGCGGCGGTGTTCACCTCGGTGATCGTCCCGCTCACCGGCGGGTACAGCTCGGAGACCGTCTTGGTGGATTCGACCTCGCCGCAGGACTCGCCGGCGATGACGGTGGACCCGACCTCGGGCAGCTCGACGAACACCAGATCGCCAAGGGATTCGGCGGCGAGGGAGGTGATGCCGATCCGCACCGGGGTGTCGGGGAGGGCGGCGCCGGGCGCGATCTGCACCCATTCGTGCTGCTCGGTGTAGCTGCGGTCAGCGGGGATGGAAGACATGGGATTCCTTTTCTGAGGGCTCAGGAGCGACGGTAGAAGGGGGACGGCACGACGGTGAACGGCTCTTTGCGGCCGCGGATGTCCACGGTCAGCTCGGTGCCCGGCTCGGCCAGCCCGGCGTCGACGAAGGCCAGCGCGATCGGGTAACCCAGCGTGGGGGACAGCGCCCCGGACGTGACGGTGCCCACCGGACGCTCGCCCTCGTACACCCCGTACTCGGCGCGGGCCGCCCGTCGGCCGCCGCCCTGCAGACCGACGAGCTTGCGCGGCACGGGCTGCTCGGAAAGCTTCTGCAGCGCATCGCGTCCCACAAAGTCTTTACCGAGACGCACGACCTTGCCGACACCGGCCTGGTACGGATCGGTGGCCAGGTTCAGCTCGTGACCGTAGAGCGCCATGCCGGCCTCGAGGCGCAACGTGTCGCGGCACGCCAACCCGGCGGGCACACCGTCGCGGGCCGTGGTGGCCTCCAACAGCGCCCGCCACAACGGAACAGACCGCGCCGCAGGGGCATACAGCTCGAAACCGTCCTCACCGGTGTACCCGGTGCGGGCGAGCAGCACGTCCAGCCCGGCGACCACCGCATCGGTGGCCGCGTAGTACTTGAGGTCGGCGACCTTGGGCCGCTCGGCGTCGGACATCAACGATTCGACGATGCCCGCCGCGGCGGGCCCCTGGACGGCGATGAGCGCGGTCCCGGTGGACTGGTCGTCGACCGTCGCGTCGAAACGCCGTGCCCGGTCGGCCAACTCGCGCGCCACGGTCCGTGCGTTGGCGGCATTGGCGACCACCAGGAACCGGTCCTCGGCGAGCCGGTAGACGACGAGGTCGTCGAGCACGCCGCCCTCGGCGTTGCACATCAGCGAGTATTTGGCCCGGCCGACGGCAACCTTGGACAGTTCGCCGACCAGGGCGAAGTCCAGGGCAGCCGCGGCTTGCGGTCCGCTGACGGCGATCTCACCCATGTGGGACAGGTCGAACAGCCCGGCGCTGGTGCGCACCGCGTGGTGCTCGGTGAGCTCACTGCCGTACTTGAGCGGCATCTGCCAGCCGGCGAAGTCGGTGAAGCTGGCACCGAGGGCGCGGTGCTCCTCCAGGAGCGGGGAGACTGTGGTGGCTGTACTGGTCATGCGAACACTTCCTCGAGGATCGGTGCGTTGTCCGGGATTTCGAAGGCCTCCGGTGCGGGGCAGGAGCAGATCAGGTTGCGGTCACCGTGCACCCCGTCGATGCGCCTCACCGGCGGCCAGTACTTGTTGCGGCGCAGCGCCGCGACCGGGTAGGCCGCGCGCTGCCTGCTGTAGGGCAGCGTCCACTCGTCGGCGGTCAGCTGCTCGGCGGTGTGCGGGGCCTGGCGCAGCGGGCTGTCCGCGAGCGGCCACACGCCCGCGCCGACCCGGTCGATCTCGTGCCGGATCGCGACCATCGCCTCGATGAACCGGTCCAGCTCGGCCAGGTCCTCCGACTCGGTGGGCTCGACCATCAGCGTGCCGTTGACCGGGAAGGACAGCGTCGGGGCGTGGAAACCGTAGTCGATCAACCGCTTTGCCACATCCTCGGCCGTCACCCCGGTCTGCTTGGTGATCTCGCGCAGATCGAGGATGCACTCGTGGGCGACCAGTGACGACGGACCCGTGTACAGGACCGGGTAGTACGCGTCGAGCGAGGTCGCCAGATAGTTGGCCGACAGCACCGCGGTCTTGGTCGCCGACGTCAGGCCGTCGGGACCCATCAGCGCGAGGTAGGCCCAGGTGATCGGCAGGATGCCGGCCGAGCCGTAGTTGGCCGCCGAGACCGGGGTGGACCCGGAACCGTCGAGCGGGTCGCCCGGCAGGAACGGCGCCAGGTGCGCGCGGACCGCGACCGGACCGACGCCAGGGCCACCGCCACCGTGCGGGATGCAGAACGTCTTGTGCA
>NZ_JBSFPX010000033.1:0-47083 GCF_053588415.1 Mycobacterium sp. NPDC003449 | reverse complement strand
GCAGGCCGCGTTCCGGGGCGAGTCCCACCGGCAGCAGCTGCGGGATGTTGATGACCCGCCACCGCGACGCCGTGGCGGGCTGCGTCGCGGCCACCATGTTCACGCCCGCCTGCTCGACGACGGGACCCGACGCCTGCCCGCGGGGTGCGTTGACCACCTCCATGCAGCACGGCGGTCCGTCGTCGGCCACAACAGGTTTGGCGGGTGGCTTTTCGGGTACCGGTTGTACGTCACCGCCGAGCGCGAAGAACGCGGCGGCCGGAGCGATGAGCGCAGCTGCGACACCAGGCGACCGCCGCCGGCTGGGCCCGGCTTTCTGGTGTCTGCCCACACCGGCACCCTACGGGTAGCTGGAGATCATTGCAGCAACCCTCAGGGGGATCTGAGAGATTCCTCAGAGTTCTGTCAAGACTACGCTTTCAGCGTTTCCGCAGGTCATTAATCACAAAATGGTTACAAATCGGCCTCGTTACGGAGCATGCATCACGGCCGTGAACGTCATCCGATCGCCGCGGTACAGCGACCGTCTTTGCTCGATCGGAATACCGTCCTGATCGTGGGAAACCCGGTTGAGCAGAAACATCGGAGTCCGGGAATCGACCGTGAGCAGAGCCGACTCCCGCGCGTCGGGCAGGGCGGTGTCGATGGTGTCGAAGGTCCGCTCGAAGCGGATGCCTCGGCTGCGTATCTCGGCGTACAGCGACGCCCGGAAATCGAACGTCTCGCGCAGCCCCGGGTAGCGCGCGGCGGGCAGTTTCGTGGTCTCCAGACCGACCCGCACCCCGTCGGTGGTCAGGACCCGCTCCAGCTGGACGATGGGCGCGCCGACCTCGATGCCGAGCTGCCCGGCGAGCACCTCGTCGGCTTCCAGATCGCTCCAGCCGACCAGGATGCGCCCGGCGTGCAGGCCCTGCTCCTTGGCGGCCTCGGTATAGGAACCCATGGCCAGCGGTTGCAGGATCTTGGGCCGGGCGACCACGGTGCTGCGGCCCCGACGCTCGATCCGGCCGGACAGCAGTAGCTCGCGCATCGCCTGACGGACCGTTTCGCGGGCCACCTCGAACCGCTCGGCGATCTCACGCTCGGACGGAAACGGATCCCCGACGTCCATATCGTCGAGCAGCCGGTCCAGCTGCCCGCGGACCACCTGATGTTTGAGAACCCTGGGCGCCGCCGCAGTCACCCGCCCACGATATCAAAGTTGGTCTATACCATGGTATAGACCAACTTTTGGAGCGTTGTTCACCTGCCGTTCGAATTCGATGCACCCGTTGGTATAGACCAAGACTCAGGGTATGGGCAGTCCTCGCGCCTCCCCGAAAGGTCCCCGCGCCATGAAACTCCGTACCCGCCCACTCGCGGCCGCCGCGGCCGCCGTCGCCCTGGTCATGTCCGGCTGTTCGGGCTCGGGCTCCGATACCGACGCGCCCAACGCCCAGGGTTTCCCCGAGACGATCACCCTGGCCGCCATCCCCGCCGAGAACTCCAGTGACCTCAAGGCCAGCTACGAGCCGCTGATCAAGCTGCTGGAGAAGGAAACCGGATCCAAGATCGACTTCGTCCAGGCCTCCGACTACGCGGGCGTGGTCGAGGGCATGATCGCCGACAACGTCGACCTCGCCTTCTTCGGTCCGTTCGCCTACGTGGTGGCCGGCATCAACGGCGCCAAGCTCACCCCGGTCGGTGCCGTGATCAAGGACGAGGGAACCCCGCCCGGCTACCAGTCCTACGGCCTGGCCCGCGCCGACGAGGCAGACATCAACGGCCTCAAGGACTTCGCCGGTAAGAAGGTCTGCTTCGTCGACCCGGGCTCCACCTCGGGCTTCCTCTACCCGACCGCCGGGCTGATCGAGGCCGGGGTGATCAAGTCCGGTGCCGAAGGCGATATCTCGGCGGCGATGTCGCCCATCTTCGCCGGCGGCCACGACTCGTCGGCGCTGGCGATCGCCAACGGTGACTGCGACGCCGGGTTCGCGTTCGACACCATGGTCGACAAGACCATGGTCGAGAAGGGCGATCTCAAGCCCGGCCAGCTCAAGACGGTGTGGAAGTCCGACACCATCGCCGGCTCGGTCTTCGCCGCCAACGATTCACTGGGCACCGAGGCCACCGACAAGCTCAAGACCATCTTCACCGAGAAGGCCAACGTGAAATCCCTGGAGGCAGAAGGGTTCTGTGAGGGCGACGGCTGCCGGATCACCGACGAGCGGGCGTGGGGTGTCGTCGAGGCCAAGGACTCGGACTATGACGGTGTGCGGCACGTGTGCGATGTGACCGGCTCCGAGAAGTGCAAGGGCTGAGCCGAGATGTCCGCCCCGGCACCCGACCATCCCGTCGCCGGCGACGACGTCGTCGTATCCGCCCGCGACGTCACCAAACGCTTCGGCGACACCCTCGCACTGCAGGACGTCTCACTCGACGTGCACCGCAGCGAGATGCTGGTCCTGCTCGGCCTTTCCGGATCGGGCAAGTCCACGCTGCTGCGCTGCCTCAACGGTCTGCACCCCGTCACGTCGGGCACCGTCGACGTCGGCGGGATCCGGGTGGACCAGGCCTCCGGCGCCCAACTGCGGGCACTGCGCCGACGTGTCGGGTTCGTCTTCCAGCACTTCAACCTGGTCGGCCGGCTGAGCTGTCTGGAGAACGTCCTGATCGGCGGGCTCGGAGCGCTGCGAGTCCCCCGCTACGGCGCGCTGACCTATCCGAAACGGATGCGGACCGAGGCGCTGGCCCACCTGGACCGCGTCGGGTTGGCCGACTTCGCCGAACGCCGCGCCGATACGCTCTCCGGCGGCCAGCAGCAGCGTGTCGCCATCGCGCGCACCCTGATGCAGAAGCCCGGCCTGCTGCTGGCCGACGAGCCGGTGGCATCGCTGGATCCCGAAAACGCCGGTGTCGTCATGGATCTGCTGTTCCGGGTGTGCATCGAGGAGAAACTCACCGTGGTGTGCACGCTGCACCAGGTCGACCTGGCACTCGGCTGGGCCCACCGCATCGTCGGCCTGCGCAGCGGCCGCAAAGTGCTCGACCGCCCCGCGGTGGGTATGGCCCGCGACGACGTCATGGCGATCTACCAGCGCGTCGACCCCGCAGTCAGCGACACCTCGGCGGCCCGCAGGTCATGACCGCCCACGTCACCGAGCGACCGGCGGTACCGCCCCCGCCGCCACGAAACCGCAAGCCGCCCTTGCCGGGTCTGCTGCACCTGGTCGCCCTCGCGGCCGTCCTGGCCACGCTGGCCTCGGCCTGGTCGATCGAATTCTTCCCGGCCGCCCTCCTCGACGGTTTCGACGATGTGGTCGCGCTGCTGGAGCGGATGGTCCCGCCGCGGCTCGACGATCCGGGCCGCATCGCGGGTCTGGCCGTCGAGACGCTGCTGATGGCCGTCCTTGGCACCGTGCTGGCCGCCGTCGCCTCGGTGCCGCTGGCATTCCTGGCCGCTCGCAACACCACACCGCATCCCGCGGTCTACGCCGTGGCCCGCGCGATCATCACCTTCTGCCGCGCCATGCCGGACCTGCTGTTCGCGGTGCTCTTCGTGCGGGCGCTCGGAATCGGCGTGCTGCCCGGCATTCTGGCGCTGGCCCTGCACTCGATCGGCATGCTCGGCAAGCTGTTCGCCGATGCGATCGAGCAGACCGACCCCGGTCCCCGCGAGGCGGTGCGCAGCACCGGGGCGGGGTATCTGCGCGAGATGGTGAACGCCGTCATCCCGCAGGTGGTGCCGTCCTGGATCGGCACGTTCGTCTACCGGATCGACATCAACCTGCGCATGTCGGTGGTGCTCGGGTTCGTCGGCGCGGGCGGGATCGGTTTCGCGTTGCAGGATGCGCTGCGGGGCCTGATCTATCCCCGGGCGCTGGGCATCGTGTGTGTGATCCTGGTGATCATCGCGGCGATGGAACTGCTGGCGATCGTCATCCGCAGGATGCTGCTGACACCGGGGCTGTCCAGCCCGGCCCGCGATCGCATCACCCGGTTCGCGTTCTCCGCTCTGCTGGCCGGCACCTGCCTGGCCGCGTTGGTGGTGCTGAAGATCCACCCGTTGTCGTTGGTCACCTGGGTGTTCGGATCCGTCGAGGTGTTCGCCAGGATGATCCCGCCCGACTTCAGTGCCCTCGGCGGCGAACTGTTCGTCGCCGCAGCACAGACCGTTGCGATCGGCGTGGTGTCGACGGCCATCGGCATCGTGCTGTCGGTCCCGGTCGGCATCCTCGCCGCCCGCAACGTCACGCCGCACGCCTCGCTGTACTGGCTCGCGCGCGGCTGGATCCTGCTGGTGCGCGCGGTCCCCGAACTGATCCTGGCCGTGGTGTTCGTCGCGGCGCTGGGTCTCGGGCCGATCGCGGGCACGTGCGCACTGGCCATCGGATCGGTGGGCTTCCTGGCCAAGCTGGTGGCCGACGCCGTCGAAGAGATCGATCCCGGCCCGATGGAAGCCGTCCGATCGGTCGGCGGCGGTTGGTGGAACACGTTGTTCGCCGCGGTGATTCCGCAATCCATGCCTGCCATGGTCGGGTCGAGCCTGTACCTGTTCGACGTCAACGTGCGCACCTCGACCATCCTGGGCATCGTCGGCGCGGGCGGTGTCGGCTTCCTGCTGTTCGAGTCGATCCGCACGCTGAACTTCGATGTGGCCGGGGCCATCGTGATCGTCATCTTCGTCATCGTCTACGCCATCGAAAGGTTGTCCGGATGGATCCGGTCCCGCCTCGTGTGACCACGGCCGCGGTCTGGACCGGAGGCTCCGGCGTCGAGTTGCGCAAGGTCGAGATCCCCGAACTGGGCGACGGCGACGTCCTGGTCCGGGTGCGGCTGGCCACGGTGTGCGGCAGCGATCTGCACACCGTGTCCGGCAGGCGGCCGTCGCCCTGCCCGTCGATCCTCGGCCATGAGGCGGTCGGCGAGGTCGTCGGGGCGGGCAACCGCGCCGCGGCCACGATCGGGCAGCGGATCGTCTGGTCGGTGACCGTCGCCTGCGGCGAATGCCCGCGGTGCCGTGCGGGTTTGACCGCCAAATGCATTTCGGTGCGCAAGATCGGACACGAACCCTTCGACGGCGACTGGCCGCTGTCGGGGTCATACGCCGAGCATGTCGTGCTGCCCAAGGGCACCGCGATCACGCCGGTCCCCGCGCAGCTGCCCGACCCCGTCGCGGCACCCGCGGCCTGCGCGACGGCCACGGTGATGGCCACCCTGGAGGCGGCGGGCCCGCTCGCCGGCCGCCGGGTGCTGATCGGCGGGGCCGGCATGCTCGGGCTCACCGCGGTCGCGGCCTGCGCCGAGGCCGGCGCCGACGTCCAGGTGGTCGACCGCGACCCCGAACGTCTGGAACAGGCAACGCAATTCGGCGGCCGGGCGGCCGCCGGCGATACCGTCGATGTGGCGATCGACTACACCGGATCGACTGACGCCGTCGCGGCGGCGCTCGCCCGGCTCGACGTGGGTGGCACCCTGGTGCTGGCCGGGTCGGTGGCCCCGGGGCCGCCGCTGACGATCGACCCCGAAGCGGTTGTCCGGCAATGGCTCACCATCACCGGTGTCCACAATTACGAACCACGTCACCTGCACCGGGCCGTGGAGTTCCTGGCCCGCACCCGCGAACGTCATCCGTGGGCAACGCTGGTGGGCGACCCCGTCCCGCTCGAGGAGATCGAGACCGCGCTGCGGGCGCCGCGGGCAGGCACGCTGCGCACCGCGGTCACGCCCGCAGACCGGTGACGGCGAACTTCTCGACGGACGCGATATGCCCGCCGGTCCACACCACCAGCGTGAGCGCGCCGGGCCTGGCCGGAGTCGCCAGCTCCACCCGGGCCGACCAGGGGCGCTGCTGTCCTCCCGCGGGCAGGCAGCAGTAGTCGCCGAGCACATCGTCCTGCGTGCTCTGCCGCACCTGCAGATGCAGGCTTTCGTCCACCCCGGTGATGGTCCCGCCCGCCTCGATGTCGGGCCCCGCGGCGCTGCCGTACGGCGGGGTCTGCAGGGTGAGTACGTCGTCGCGGGTGCCGACCACCTCCCACGGGGCGCCCGGCCGGTCGCCGAACCGGGCCAGGTGGATCGTCGCGACGGTCACGGGGTCGGCAGCGGAATCGGCCTCGGGTAGCTGGTAGCCGACGCCGATCCAGGCCTCACCGGGCTGTTCGGTGACGGTGGTGGTCCGGTCGATCTCGGTGAAGCCCAGGTAGTTCTGGGTGAAGAACAGCGCGGTCGCCTCGGCATCGGCATGCCAGGGCGAATGCCCCTCGGCGGCATCGCCGTCCAGCCAGCGGTCGGCCTCGTGTTGCGATGCGAACGGCCACAGCGGCTGGTAGCCAAAGGCATTGGATGGCGGGTCGGCGGCCGCCGTGCCGCAGCCAACGAGCATGACGGCGGCCAGCACCATGGCGACACGGCGTGCCAGGACGATCATCGTCGACAAGGTTAACGAAGAACCTGAAGGGTGTTCGTTAAACGCGCCGATCGATCGGTCAGCCCTGGAAGACCCTGATCCAGTCGACCAGCATCTCGGCCGGGTAGTCGCCCCCGCTGGGGTCGCGGCCACCCGAGCCGCCCACCGCGATGTTGAACACCGGCGCCAGGGTGTAGCCGGGATCGTTGAACGGCCAGTCCTGCAACGAGTTTGCCGGCACCTCGAAGAACGGATCCATGCCGGGGGCGTAGTCCTTCCAGAAGTACATCCCCTGCGGGGTCCACGACATCCGCCAGGTGTGCCAGCCGCTGTCGATGGGGTGCCGGTCGGTGGCGAACGACTCGCCGTCCAGCCGGGCGTGCACCGTGGTGCCCGACGGCCAGTCCCGGTTGCCGTACCACTCCACCAGGTCGACCTCGCCACCGCGGACGGGATCCTCATTGAGCAACCAGAACGCCGGCCACGCGCCGTCGGTCAGGCAGTTGAGCTTGACCCGCGCCTCCCAGGTGGTGCCGATGCCACCGCGCCAGTTCCCGACCACCTTGGCGCTGGCGTACTTCTCCTGGATCGTGGTGCCCGGCCCGCGGGTCGCGCGGATCACCAGGTTGCCGTTGCCGTCCTGGAACGCGTGCTCCTGGTCGGTCACGTAGCGACCCATGTTGAACGGTTTATCCCACTCGACCGGGTTCTTGATGGTCTCGCGCGCCGGTACCAGATGCCACGCCGCCGGATCCGGCGGCGACCCGGCCGGACCGTTGAACTCATCCTGGAAGATGAATGCGGGACCGGCATCGGCTGCCGCCTCAGGCGCCCCCGGCGCGGCCGGTCCGGGCGGGGCCGGGTTGTCCCCGATGGCCGGATCGGCACCGGCCACCCCGGCCGGCATCGCTGCGGCTGCCACCCCCAGACCCATCATGAACATCACACGGCGGCGATCCATTTCAGGCACACGCACACAATAGAGGGGCGGCCATGGATACGGCGTATTTCGGGGTGCCAAACGGGCCTTCGAACCCCTGCCGGATCCGCCGTCTCATGGCAAACGTGCAGCTGAGGGCGCTCGACGGCGATCGGTGCCCAGCGCAACTTAGGCAGCAGGGTGTCGGTCACGACGATACCGGCCACCCCGGCGCCGTTATTGACGGTGTCGTCCGCCACCGCGTCCGGGACGGGCGGCGCCCCGCCCCGGCGTCACAATTTCGTCATAGATTCCACGAAACCCCGCGGGCCACGACCGTTTCGCCTGAACTTCTGCTCACCCCGGGCTGCGCAGTAGAAAATTCGGCCGTTCGAGTTGCAGGCCGTGGAATTTCCCGAAAGATGCTCAACGACTCATCGAAATGGCGTACAGCTGTACCCGGAGTAAACCGGGTTGGAGATCAAGGGGAATAGATGCTCGCGCCGCGCAGACTACTGACCATCACCAGCATCGCCGCGCTGACGGCGTTCAGCGCCGCCTGCGGCGGCGGAGGCTCCGGCGCCAAGGAGGGCGGCGAGATCAACGTCACCATGACCTCGTTCCCCGACTACGTCGACCCACAGTTGTCCTACACGCTGGAGGGCTGGGAGGTCCTCTACAACGCCTACACCCCACTACTGACCTACAAGCACGCCAAGGGCGAGGAAGGCACGGAGGTGGTGCCCGGCCTGGCCAAGGCGATGCCCGAGGTATCCCCCGACGGCAAGACCTACAAGCTCACGCTGCGCCCGAACATGAAGTACGCCGACGGAACCCCCATCAAGGCATCGGATTTCACCTACGCCGTGAAACGGTTGTTCAAGGCCGATTCCGGCGGCTCGGTGTTCTACGGCGTCATCGTCGGCGCCGACGACTACGCCGACGGTAAGGCCGAGGACATCAGCGGCATCAAGACGGATGATGACACCGGTGACATAACCATCACCCTGAACGCCCCCAACGGTACTTTCGACAACCTGCTCGGACTGCCGTTCGCCGCGCCGGTACCGCCGACGACACCCCTCGACAAGGACGCGACCAACACTCCGCCGCCGGGCAGCGGGCCGTTCACCATCACGAAGGTCGACGCACCGCACACTTTGACGATGGAACGCAATCCGCAGTTCCACACGGTCAAGGACGCAGGTGCCGACGATGTGGCCGACGCCCACGTCGACAAGATCATCGTCACCCAGAACAAGAGCAACAGCGCCCAGGTCACCGGCATCGAGCAGAACAAGATCGACTACATGTCGGATCCTCCCGACGCCGACCGACTGCCGGAGGTCAAGGCCCGCTTCAGCGATCGGTTCCGGATGGAGGATTCGATCAACACCTACTACTTCTGGATGAACACCCAACAGGCCCCGTTCAACGACCTGCGGGTCCGCCAAGCGATCAACTACGCCATCGACCCCGAGGCGCTCAACCGGATCTTCGGTGGCCGCCTACACCCCACCCAGCAGATCCTGCCGCCGGGCATGCCGGGCTATGACGAGTACAAGCTGTATCCGGGGCCGGATATCGCCAAGGCCAAAGCGCTTATCGCGGAGGCCAATCCGGCCGACCGGGCGATCACCGTGTGGACCGACGACGAGCCCGACCGCAAGCGGATCGGCGAGTACTACCACGATGTGCTGACCCAGCTCGGCTTCAACGCCACGCTCAAAGTCATTGCCGGAGACGTCTACTGGACGACAATCGGCAACCAGACCACACCCGATCTCGACACCGGGTTCGCGGACTGGTTCCAGGACTTCCCCCATCCCGACGATTTCTTCCGCCCGTTGATCAACGGTAAGAGCATCCTGCCGACCAACGGCAACAACTATTCCCGGGTGAACATCCCCGAACTCGACGCCAGGATGGACCAGCTGCGCACCCAACAGATGTCGGATGAGGTCAAGAAGGGCTACGCGGACCTGGACCGTGCCTACATGGAGCAGGCGGTGTGGGCGCCCTACGGCAACGAGGAGTTCACCACGTTCCTGTCGGATCGGATGGACTTCGACACCAGTTACCGTCATCTACTGTTCAACCAGGACTTCACCTCGTTCGCCCTGAAGTGATGACGGTTGCCATCGAGGGGCGCAGCCCCTGGTACCTGGCCTGGGTCCGGTTGCGCCGCAACAAGTTGGCGATCGCGTGCGGAGTTCTGTTCGTGCTGATCGTGGTGCTGTGCCTGGCGGCACCACTATGGGCCGACCACGTGGCGCACACCTCCCCCAACGAGAACCACATCACCGACAAGGTCCTCATCGACGGAGTGCAGACCAACGTGGTCTCCCCCGACGGCACTCCGATCGGGCCCGGCCTGCACGGCCGGTACCTGTTGGGGGCCGATCAGAACGGCCGAGACGTCATGGTGCGACTGCTGTACGGGGGCCGCACCTCGATCTACATCGGCCTGGCCGCCGCCCTCACCACGACCGTGCTGGCGGTGATCATCGGGTTGCTCGCCGGGTACTACCGGGGCTGGATCGACACCCTGCTGTCCCGGGCGATGGATGTGGTGTGGGCATTCCCGGTGCTGCTGCTGGGGATCGCACTGGGCACGGCGCTGGCCCTCGGCGGGTTCAAGCTCGGCCCGGTCAAGGTGGCGGGTGACTCGATCTGGATTCCGATCCTGATCATCGGCTGCGTCTACGTCCCGTACATGGCGCGGCCGATCCGCGGTGAGGTGCTCTCGTTGCGGCAGAAGGAGTTCGTGGAGGCGGCCGTCGCGATGGGCAAGGGTCCGCTGCGGATCATGGTCTCCGAACTGCTGCCCAACATCGTGTCGACGATCATCGTGTTCTTCACCCTCAACATCGCCAACAACATGTTGCTGGAGTCGGCGCTGTCGTTCCTCGGGGCCGGGGTGCGCCCGCCCAACGCATCCTGGGGCACCATGATCGCCGACGGTTACCAGACCATCTACACCGCACCGCACCTGACGATCGTTCCCGGCCTGATGATCGTGATAACGGTGCTGGCGCTCAACGTCTTCGGGGACGGGCTGCGCGATGCGCTCGATCCGAAATCCAAGATCCGGCTGGAGCACTAGACAATGATCCGGTTCCTCGTCCGACGTGTGCTCGGCATGGTCGCGGTGCTGTTCGCGATCTCGATGCTGGTGTTCGTCATCTTCAACGTGATCCCCAACTCCGATCCCGCGGCCCGCATCGCCGGCAAGAACGCGAATCCGGCACTGATCGCCAGGGTCAGCCACGACCTCGGCCTCGACCAGCCGATACCGGTGCAGTACCTGACCATGATGAAGCAGATCCTCACGGGGAAGCTCACCTCGTATGCCAGCGACCGCAATGTGGCCGAACAGATCTGGGATGGTCTGCCCGCCACGATGTCGTTGTGCATCGGCGCGGCGGTGCTGTGGATGGCCCTGGCCATCTGGTTCGGCTATCTCAGCGCGGTGCATGCCGGCAAGTTCACCGACCGGGCGCTGACCATCCTCTCGCTCGTCGGTATCTCGATGCCGGTGTTCTGGCTGGCCGCCATCCTGCTGTACTTCCTGACCTACAAGGTGGAGTTGTTTCCGGCCAGCAGCTATGTGCCACTCACCGAAGATCCGCTGCAGTGGGCGTATCACCTGATCCTGCCCTGGATCACGCTGGCCGTACTCTTCGTCGGGTTCTACAGCCGGGTGCTGCGGACCAACATGCTCGACGTGGCCAACGAGGACTACGTGCGCACCGCCAGGGCCAAAGGCATCGCCGAGCGGCAGGTGCGGCTGCGCCACATCCTGCGCAACTCGCTGATCCCGATCGTCACGCTGTTCGGGCTGGACTTCGGTGCGGTGGTGGGCGGGGGTGCGATCCTGACCGAAACGGTGTTCAACATCAACGGAGTCGGCCTGTACGCCGGCGAGGCGATCCGCACCCTGGATCTGCCGCCGCTGATCGGGGTGACGATGTACGGCGCCTTTTTCATCGTGCTGTTCAACACGATCGTCGACCTGCTCTACGCATACCTCGACCCACGCATTCGACTCGGAGAGGCGGCCGCGGCATGAGCCCGATACTTCAGGTCACCGGTCTGCGGGTCGCCTTCGTCACCGAGGGCGGCGTGGTGCAAGCAGTCGACGGGGTGTCCTTCGACCTCAAACCCGGCGAAATCCTGGCCGTGGTCGGCGAATCCGGGTCCGGCAAGAGCGTCACCGCACAGACATTGATCGGCCTGACCCGCTCCGCCAACGCCGTGATCGACGGATCTGTCGACTTCCGGGGGCGCGAGATCAACGGCATGGACGACGACGGGCTGCGCGACATCCGCGGTGAGCACGTCGCCATGGTGTTCCAGGACCCGATGACCTCGTTGAATCCGGTGTATCGGGTCGGCGATCAGATCGTCGAGGCGATCCGGGCGCACCGCGAGGTGTCCAAGGCCGACGCCCGGGCTCAGGCGGTGGAACTGCTGCGGGCCGTGGGTATCCCGCATCCGGAACGCCGGGTGTCGGATTATCCGCACGAGTTCTCCGGCGGCATGCGGCAACGGGTGATGATCGCGATGGCGCTGGCGCTGGAGCCCGAGGTGCTGATCGCCGATGAGCCGACCACCGCGCTGGACGTGACGGTGCAGGCGCAGATCCTGCGGCTGATCGACCAACTCAACCGGGACCGGGACCTGGCCGTGGTGCTGATCACCCACGATCTCGGCGTGGTGGCCGAAGCCGCCGACCGGGTCATGGTGATGTATGCGGGGCAGATCGTGGAGAACGGCACGCTCGACGAGATCTTCTACGATCCGCAACATCCCTACACCTGGGGTCTGCTGGGATCGCTGCCCCGCGTGGAGGATTCCCAGCCGGGACGACTGCCTCAGATCCCCGGACAGCCACCGTCGCTGCTCGATCCGCCGACCGGCTGCAGGTTCGCCGCCCGGTGTGCCCACAGATTCGACAGGTGTTCAGAACCCCCGCCACTGGAGAACCACGACGGCGGAACGCATCTGGACCGTTGCTGGCTGTCCCCCGCCGAGAAGAGGAGCCTCCGGTGACCGCACTGCTGGAGGTGACCGATCTGGTCAAGCACTTCCCGATCAAGTCCGGTGTCGTCATCGACCGCGAGGTGGCGCGGGTGCGGGCGGTGGACGGCGTCAGCCTCAGCCTGGACAAGGGCGAGACGCTCGGGTTGGTGGGCGAGTCGGGGTGCGGGAAGTCCACCCTGTGCCGCGTCATCCTGCAGCTGACCCAGGCCACCTCGGGTTCGGTCCGGTTCGACGGTGAGGAACTCGTCGGCCGATCCCAGCGCGACCTGCGTCGAGTGCGCCGGCAGATGCAGATGATCTTCCAGGACCCGTTCGCCTCGCTGAACCCGCGCAAGCGGGTGGGTCAGATCATCGGCGACCCGATGGAGTTGCATGGCCTGGCCGGTGGTTCGGAGCTCCGGCGGCGCGTGCACGAGCTGCTCGAACGGGTCGGCCTGGCGGCCGAGCACTACAACCGGTTCCCGCACGAGTTCTCCGGCGGTCAGCGCCAACGCATCGGTATTGCCAGAGCCCTTGCCCTACAACCGAAGTTGATCATCGCCGATGAGCCGGTTTCGGCCCTCGACGTATCGGTGCAGGCCCAGATCATCAATCTGCTGAAGGATCTGCAGCAGGAGTTCGGCTTGTCCTATCTGTTCGTCGCGCACGATCTGGGTGTGGTGCGCCACGTATCGGACCGGGTGGCGGTGATGTACCTTGGCAAGATCGTCGAAAGTGCCGACGCCGACGGGCTCTACAGCCGGCCGCTGCATCCGTATTCGGGCGCACTGCTTTCGGCCGTGCCCATACCCGATCCGCGGCGAAACGCGGCCAGGGAGCGGCTGGTTCTCGAAGGCGATGTGCCGAGCCCGATCAATCCGCCCTCGGGTTGCAGTTTCCACACCCGCTGTCCGTGGTGCACCGAGGTGTGCGGTTCGGAGGCCCCGGCCCTGGTCGACCTGGTCGGCGGGCACGCGGCGGCCTGCCACCATCCCCGCAACCTGGAGGACGCCAACCCTCACGGGTAGGGCTGGTAGGGATACTGCGGCTGCTGCTGATACGGGTTCTGCGGGTAGGGATTCTGCTCGTAAGGGTTCCGCGGGTACGGATTCTGCGTTGTGCCCTGGTTCGGTACCTGGATCGGGATCGGTACCGGCACGAACGGCACCGTGACGTACGTCGTCGTCATCGGATTGGTCGTGGTCGTCGTGGTGGTGGGTGTCGTCGTCGTGGTCGTCGGCGTGGGTGTGGTCGTGGTCGTCGTCGGCGTCGTTGTTGTGGTCGTGGTGGTTGTCGTGGTCGTCGTCGGTGGCGTCGTGGTCTGCGTGACCACCCGCGTCTCGGTGACCGGCGGCGGGGGTGGTGGTGGCGGCTCTTCGGTGATCGTCACCGGCGGAGGTGGCGGTGCCTCGGTAACCGGTGGCGGGGGCGCGATTTCGGCCGGGCTGGGCGTCGGCGGAGGCGTTTCGGTCAACGGTTTCGGCTCGGCGGTCTTGACCTCGGACGTCGTCGTGGTGCTCTGGGTCGAGCCGGTCAACGCGTAGGTCACGCCGCCCAGGGCCAGCAGCACGCACACCCCGGCCACCGCGAACACCGTCAGCGGTAGGCGCTTGGCGCCGCCGCGCGGCTGCTCGATCGGCCCGGTGGGCGCCACGTACTGCACCGCGGGGCGCGCCGAGGTCTCGCTGCCGTAGGAGTCGACGAGATCCGGTCCGGTGTAGGGCACGACGTCGTCGTCGGTGTCGTCCTGCGACCAGGCCAGCGCCCGGAAGGTCGACGAACCCGCTTGCTCGGCAGGCACGTCGGGGACGGGCGCGGCGGCCACCCCGAGGGTAGGTGCCGCCCCGGTCATGGCGTCGGCATCGGCGGCGAAGGCCGCCGCCAGGGCGGCACCGATCGCCGCGTCCAGCGCCGGTTGCGGCGTGGTGACCACGGCCGCCCGGGAATGTTCCGAAAGCTGTTGGGTGACAAGGGGAATACTCGCACCACCGCCGATGGTCACCACCGAGGACACCGCGGCCCAGTTGATCCGGTTGCGCTCCAACGCATTGTCCAATGCGGACAGCACGCCCGCGAAGGGCTGCCGCATGAGCGCTTCGAGTTCGGCGCGGGTGACCCGCACCGTTTCGGAGTATCCCGGCAGGTCGACCCGCAGGTCGGTCGAGGTCTGCTCCGACAACCGCTCCTTGGCCTGGCGGCATTCCTCGCGCAGCACGGCCAGCGATCCGACGGCCGCGGTGCCGGCCGGATCGATGCCACCGGCCTCGGCGACGCCGTCGAGCACATGGGCCAGCAGTGCCTGGTCGATCTGGTCGCCCGAGAAGTCCGGGTACCGGGTGGTCTCGTCGATCGGTTCGAACGAGGAGGCGGCGTCGGCGAGCGTGATGCTGGTGCCACCGCCGCCGAAGTCCAGCAACGCCACCACGCCGGTGGGCGGCAGGCCCGGATTGGCCCGCAGCGCGGTCAGCGACGCCACGGCGTCGGGGACCAGCCGGGCCGGCATCCCGTCGCGGGACAGATTGGGATTGCTGCGCAGCGCATTGCGCAGGGCGCGCAGGGTGGGCGCGCCCCAGTGCGCCGGGACCGAGATCGCCACCTGCGGGGACGGCCCGCCCGCGGCATCGACCATCGCGTCGAGCGCCTCGACCAGCAGGGTATCGGCCGGGTAGGACGCCCCGTCGGGGGCCACCAGGGGGACCGGGTCGCCCACCCGGTCGACGAACCCGCTCAAGGTGACGCCGGACCCGGATGCGGGCACGCCGACCTGCGGCGTGCGGTCTGTCGACAGGGTCAACACCGCTCGCCGGCTGACAGGTTGATTGCCGACACGCGCCGCAACCAGGTTGGTGGTCCCGATCGACAACCCCAACGGGTCGCTCATAACGCAGCCCACCATAGCCGCTCGCGCCGCAGATGCCCATTTGACACTCCGCGCCAGACGCGAAGTCGGCTCAGCCGCCTACGTTTTGGACTGCCGCCACAGCGGGCTCTCACGCATCGCATAGCAATCCCGGCCGCGTGGCGAGCCGGCTGGACGCGCAGGGGCCGATCGGCCATTTTCCGCTACCCCGACTTCACTCGGCTACCGGTGTGCTGCAATGACGGGCATGGGCGACATCGACGAGATCAAGCAAGTCAAGTACCGGTACCTGCGGGCCCTCGACACCAAGAACTGGGACGAGTTCGCCGATACCCTCACCGAGGATGTCGCCGGTGACTACGGGCAGTCGCTGGGCGAGGCGCTGCATTTCACCGAGCGCGACACCCTGGTGGAGTTCATGAAGCGCTCGCTGGGCCCCGAGATCATCACCGAACATCGCGTGGCGCATCCGGAGATCACCGTGACCGGCGACGAGGCCACGGCCACCTGGTACCTGCAGGACCGGGTGATCGCGCCCGACTTCAACTTCATGCTGATCGGGGCGGCGTTCTACCACGACGCCTACCGCCGGACCGGCGACGGCTGGAAGATCAGCGCCACCGGCTACGACCGCACCTACGATGCCACCATGTCGCTGGATGGCCTCAACTTCAAACTCAAACGCGGTGCGGCACTGCATCTCTGAATCACTTCGCGACGGCGATCAGCGCGCCGGGCTTCAGCCAGCGGATGATCTGCACCAGGCTGGCATCGTCGATGGCCACACATCCCGCGGTCGGGCCGCGGTCGGTGGTGTGCACGAAGAACGCGCCGCCGTTGCCGGGCACCCTGGCCTTGTTGACCCCCATCACCACGGCGTGCTTGTACTGCGGGATCTGCAGGTTCTCGGTGCCGCTGCTGGGATCGGTGTCGAACGGGCACTGCGCCTTCTGACACACCTGCATGGTGTTGTAGGTGGGGCTTTTCATATCCCCGTCCCACCAGTGGTCGGGTCCGACCTGGACGTACTGCAGCCCACCGCCCGGATTGGGTGCAGTGCCGAAGGCGAAGTCCAGGGTGAAGACCCCCATCGGCGTCTTCATCTCACCGTCGTGGGTCTGAGCGGCCATACCGTTCGAGCCGATGTTGGCGTCTATGCCGGCCGCGACGGGTTGCCATCCGGCAGGCCCGCGTTGCCACACATCCATTTTGGCTTTCGAACCGCCCACGCCGACAACGGAAATCACCTGACTGGCGGTGCCGACCGACGGCGCGAACCAGGGCGGGTCGACGGCGTTGGCGGACGGCGCACAGGTCAACGCGAGCGCGGCTGCGCACAGCACGACCAGCAGTTGACGCACGCATCCATCGTCGACGCCGACCCTATAGTTCCGATAAAGGTTGAGACACGATCAGATCGCGGCCTCGGCACCGATCAATTCGCCGATCCACGCCGACCATCCGGATTGTTCGGCGGCCGCGGTCGCGGCAGCCTGCGCACCGTAGAGGTACATGCTGACGATCGCACGCGCCTCCTCGCCCACCGGGCAACTGCCGATCACCGCGGTGCCACCGCACGGCTCGTCCAGGCCGATCATGATCTCACGACTCCGCGCGTCCTGATGGACGCGTTTCACCACACCCGCCAGCCGTGGTGCACCCTGCGGGGTTTCGGCGCGGTCGCCGACATTGAGCCCGGTGAGGTTGAGCGCGGCGGTCAACCGGGTCCACAGTGCCCCCATCTGCACCGGGCCGCCCGCCATCGCGTTCACTGAGGCCGCCGGCTGCCCCGGGTAATCCTTGAGGTAGGTCTTGAGCACCTCGAAGAAGCCGGGCCAGCCGTTTTCGAAGCTCTCCAACTCGTCGTCCCAGTCGTCTCTTTCGGTGAACAGGCTGTGCACCATCCGCACCACGCAGCGGTCCCCGGAACGGCTCGTGACCACCACTTCGGTAACCACCGGCGGTGCCTCGCCGTTCCACCCCGGCTCCTCGTAGCCGAACCGGACCGGCGGCTCCCAGCCGGTGACCACACCGGGCGGGGACGGCGCACCGCAGTTTTCCTCGCCGAAGTCGAATGTGATTGCCCCACCCACATGTTCGTCGACGGTGGTCGGTGTGAACCAGGCACTGATGCCGGGACCGGTCGCGATGGCGTGCCAGACCTGTTCCGGGGTGCCCGGTACCAGGAATTCCAGCTCGACCCATCGTCGTCCGGAATCGTCTTTCCTCAAGGGCATTTCGGCTCCTCAGTATTCGGTTTCGGGTATGCGGCCAGGACCAGCCGGTACTCGCGTCCGGCGGGGTCACCGTCATCGTGATAGCGCGCCACCAGGGCGGTGACGGCCTGCGCGAGTTCGCGAGTGAAATCGGCGCGCTCGGCCGGGGTGCGGAAGCGGATCGCGGTGTCGATCGACAGCGTCGCCAACCGCTTGTTTCCGGCCCTGGCGCTGCGCCACAGGTCGCCGACCTCGCGCACCGCACGTGCGGACAGGGCGATCAGATGGCCGGCGGAGAGCCGGTCCTGGGTGCGGCCGGGATCGACCGCCGCCGGGCCGAGCGCCCCGGGCGACACCACATAGGACGACGCCGTCGCGACCAGCAGCCGCTCGGTCAGCCCACCCCACCGGCGTTCGCCTGCGACCGTGACCAGCCGGTGCTGCTCGAGCGTGCGCAGGTGGTAGTTGACCTTCTGGCGGGCGATTCCCACCCGGCCCGCCAGCGTCGCCGCCGAAGCCGGTTCGGCCAGTTCGGCCAGTAGCCGGCTGCGGATCGGGTCCAGCGCGACGACGGCCGCCGCCGGATCGTCGATCACCTCGAGGTCGAGCACAGAGGAATCGTGCTCTTTGAAAAGATTATTTGTCAATAGCTCCGGCTAGGTTGGCCGGCATGGATGTGCGACGAATCGGCAAGGGACTCGGCACCCTGGACCGTGAGATCTTCGAGGCCGTTGCCGAATCACCGAGCCCGCTGCTGGACACCGTGATGCCCCGGCTGACCAGGGCCGCCGATCATTCGAAACTGTGGTTCGCGATCGCGGCCGGTCTGGCCGCGGTCGGCAACACCTCGGTCCGCCGGGGCGTGGCCCGCGGCGTCGTCAGCCTCGCGGTGACCAGCCTGTTCGCCAATCAGGTCGCCAAACGGGTCTGGGTCCGGCCCCGGCCCGACCACACCCTGATCCCGCTCGCCCGCAGAACCCGCCGGTTGCCGACGTCGAACTCGCTGCCCTCCGGCCATTCGGCCAGCGCCGCGGCGTTCGCGGTGGGCGTCGGGCTGGAGAGCCCACCGGTCGGCCTCGGGCTGGCGCTGCTCGGCGGCCTGGTCGGGCTGTCCCGGGTGGCCACCGGCGCGCACTATCCCGGCGACGTGTTCGCCGGCTTCGGCATCGGCGCCGGCATCGCCATCCTCGGCGCCCGGGTGGTGCCGACCATTCCGGCCACCAGCCTGCCGACCGCCGACCCGCTGCCGTTCAAGACACCCGCCCGCCCGGACGGGGCCGGTGTGGTGCTGGTCGTCAATCCCGCCTCCGGCGGCGGCGCGGGCGCGACGGTGATCGAAGAGGTCCGAGAGGCGTTGCCCCGCACCGAGATCGTCGAGGTCACCGGGGATTCCGACGACACCACGATCGAGGCCGCCCTGCGGGAGGCCGCGGCCAGGTGCGAGGTGCTCGCGATCAGCGGCGGCGACGGCACGGTGGCCTGCGCGGCGGATGCCGCCGTCGGCGCGGGTGTTCCGCTCGCGGTGTTTCCCGGCGGGACGTTCAACCACTTCGCCAAGGACATCGGCTGCGATTCGGTGGCCCGTACCGTCGAGGCCATCCGGCGCGGGGACGCCTCGTATGTGGATCTGGTTCGTCTCAACGACACCCAGACCGTGGTCAACACCGCCAGCATCGGCGCGTACCCGACCTATGTCCGGATGCGGGAACGGCTCGAACACCGGATGGGCAAGCGGCTGGCCGGCGTCTACGCGATGTATCTGACCCTGCGCCGCGACGCCCCGGTGCGCATCAGCTATGACGACAAGACCCTGCAGACATCGCTGTTCTTCCTGGGCAACGGCACGTACTTCCCTTCCGGGTTCGCACCGGCACTGCGGCCCCGCATGGACGACGGCCTGATCGACGTGCGAATCCTGGAGACCGGCAGGCGGTTCAGCCGGCTGCGCATCGCCGCGGCCATCGCGATGGGCCGGCTCGAACGCAGCCCGCTCTACCACGAACTGCTGGTGCCCGAGTTCGGGTTCGTGACGGTCGACGGCCCCACGGTGCTGGCCCACGACGGCGAGGTCGGCGAGCTGTGCGATGCGGCCACGTTCAAGGTCGGCTACCGGGCCCTGCCGGTGTTTCGTCCACGGCGCTGACCCCCGGCGGTAACAACACCACCACGAGGACGAAGAACGCGTACCCCAGCGCCCACCCGGCCAGGACGTCGGAGGGATGGTGGACGTTGAGCACCACCCGGCCCACCCCGATCGCCACCACGACCACCGCGCCGAGCGCGACCAGCCAGCCGCGCAGCGGGGCACGCAGCACCGGCCACGCCACGGTCAGCAGCGCGAGCACGCTCACCAGCACCCCGAGCGCATGTCCCGACGGAAACGAGGTGGACAGGGCATGGACCATGGCGGTGTCGGGACGGGGGCGGTCGGCCAGGCCCTTGGCGATCTCGGTGACGATGCCGCTGAGCTGCACCGTCAGCAGCAGGAACAGCACGATCCGGTACCGGCGCCGGACCAGCAGCAGCGCCATGACGACCAGGACCGCGACCCGGAAACCGAACGGCCCGAGGACCGTGCAGAACGCGTCCCAGCCGGCGATCCACCCGGGGTGGGCCGTTCCGTACCGATAGGCGGGACCCAGTCCGGCATCGTCGAGCGCGGTCAACCACCGCAGCCGGTACCCGATCCACAACACCGCGTACAGGCCGACGGCAGCCACGGCCGTCGCGCTCAGCCAACTGGCCCGCGTCCCCATCTGACCATCTCTACCAGGTCCGATGCTCGTGCAATGAAGTCGAGCTAGCGTGCAGAGATGGCACTGTTGCTGCGAAAGCTGCTGCACATCGGGGCCCTGCCGGGTGACCTGCGCGCCGAAACCGAGGCCGAGGGGATCCTGTTCCTCGCCGAATACGTCCCGGTCACCAGACGCTTCACCGGGACGATCCCGGGCCATCGATCCGCGGGCAGCATCGCCAGCTACGCCGGGACGCTGGTACTGACCCGGCAGCGGGTGCTGGCCACCATGTCGACCATGCCCAAGCTGGCCGGCCGCAGCGTCGACCAGCCATGGGCGTCGGCGCAGTCCGGCGCGGTCAAGGCCGAGCTGGCACCGACCGGACTCACCGTCGACGTCGAACTCGACGACGTCGACCCGCGCTGCCGGGGGCACCTGTCGCTGCAGTACAAGACCGAGATCCCCGAGGACGTTCTGCGCCGGGTGCCGTGCCGGTCGCTGGCCTTCGACGTACCGCCCGAGTACGTGTTCCGCGCGATCGGCGTTCCCTACCACCCCTAGGTTGGATCTCGATGAGCCGAACGGTTGCCTGCGGGGCGCCGGGGCTGTTCGGTCGTCGAGTGATCAGAGAGGGCATGACGTGACCGAGCCGCGACGGCAGAACGTACTGATCGTGCACTGGCACGACCTCGGGCGCTATCTGGGCGTCTACGGTCACCCCGACGTCACGAGCCCCCGGCTCGACCGGTTCGCCGCCGATGCCATCGTGTTCACCCGGGCCCATGCCACGGCACCGCTGTGCTCACCGTCGCGCGGGTCGTTGTTCACCGGGCGCTATCCGCAGGGCAACGGCCTGCTGGGCCTGGCCCACCACGGCTGGGAGTACCGGGCCGGGGTGCGGACTTTGCCGCAGATCCTGTCCGAATCCGGTTGGTATACCGCGTTGTTCGGCATGCAACACGAGACCTCGTATCCGGAGCGGCTGGGATTCGACGAGTTCGACGTGTCCAGCTCGTACTGCGAGTACGTCGTCGAGCGGGCCACCCGGTGGCTGGCCGATCCACCCCGGCAGCCGTTCCTGCTCACCGCCGGATTCTTCGAGACGCACCGCCCGTACCCGCGCGACCGCTATCAGCCCGCCGACGCCGAAACCGTCTCCGTCCCGGCCTATCTACCCGATACCGGTGAGGTACGCGAGGATCTCGCCGAGTTCTACGGTTCGATCGCCGTCGCCGACGCCAAGGTCGGCGAACTGCTCGACGGTCTGGCCGCGACCGGGCTCGACGCGGACACCTGGGTGGTGTTCATGACCGACCACGGGCCTGCGTTGCCGCGGGCCAAATCGACGCTCTACGACGCCGGTACCGGCATCGCGCTGATGGTGCGCCCACCCCGCGGCGCCGGTGTCGCGCCCCGGCGCTACGACGACCTGTTCAGCGGCGTCGACCTGCTGCCCACGCTGCTCGAATTGCTCGGCGTCGCCGTTCCCGCGGACATCGACGGACTTTCGCACGCCGGCAACCTGCTCGCGGCGACGGATGCGGCCCGGGTGCGCAGCGAGGTTTACACCACCAAGACCTACCACGATTCCTTCGACCCCATCCGCGCGGTCCGGACCAAGGAGTACAGCTATATCGAAAACTACACGGCCCGGCCATTATTGGACCTGCCCTGGGATATCGCCGACAGCCCACCGGGACGCATCGTCGCCCCCGATGCGCGAACGCCGAGACCGGGCCGCGAACTCTACGATCTGACCACCGATCCGCACGAGGCCACCAACCTGCTCGGACCGGGTGCCAGCGACAAGGCCGAGGCGGTCGCCGACGAACTCGCGCTGTTGCTCAACGACTGGCGGCAGCAGACGCACGACGTCATTCCCTCCGACTTCGCCGGGACCCGAATATCGGAGCGGTACACCGAAACATATCTGCACAATCACGGCAGGCCCGCGACCAGCCGCTCGGCGGCGGCCCACGATCGAGGTATCGCCGAAACCCACGGGTAATTTTATTCACGGCAAACGAAAACACTTGACCGCCCGGCAGCTAGGCGCCGCATATCCGATGCGGTTACAGTCACGCGCATGCCCGACCACCCGACGGCCTATCTGGTGCTCGCGTCCCAGCGCAGCGGCAGCACCTTGCTGGTGGAATCCTTGCGCGCCACCGGGGTAGCCGGTGAGCCGCAGGAGTTCTTCCAGTATCTGCCGACCACCAGCCAGTCCCCGCAGCCACGGCAGTGGTTCACCGGCATCGACGACGAATCGATCCTGCGGCTGCTCGATCCGCTCGACGAGGGCAAACCCGATCTCGCTCCGGCGCACATCTGGCGCGACTACATCCAGACGGTGGGCCGCACGCCGAACGGGGTGTGGGGCGGCAAGCTGATGTGGAACCAGACCCCGCTCCTGCTGGATCGCGCCGCGGACCTGCCGGACCGGTCCGGCGCCGGTCTGCTGGCGGCGATCCGCGACGTGGTGGGCAGCGATCCGGTGCTGATCCACGTGTACCGGCCCGATGTGGTGTCGCAGGCGGTCTCGTTCTGGCGTGCCGTGCAGACCCGGGTGTGGCGGGGCAGGCCCGATCCCGTGCGCGACGCCCGTGCCGAATACCACGCGGGCGCCATCGGGCACGTCATCGCGATGCTGCGGGCACAGGAGGAGGGCTGGCGGGCCTGGTTCGACGAGGAGGGCGTCGAACCGATCCGGGTCTCCTACCCCTACCTGTGGCGCAACCTCACCGAGGTGGTGGCCACGGTCTTGGAGGCGCTGGGCCTCGACCCGCGGTTGGCCCCGGCCCCGGTGCTGGAGCGCCAGGCCGATCAGCGTTCCGACGCGTGGGTGGACCGGTACCGTTGCGACGCCGAGAAGGACGGCCTGCCGTTATGACCGGCCCGGTACGCGGCTCTCATCCTCGGCATGGGTGGCGCAGAACGCTTCGAGTTCCTCGATGATCCGATCCTCATGCGTGACATACAGACCGTGTGCGGCGCCGGGGATCTCGATGAACTCCGCATGCGGCAACAGCGCGGCCGCGCGGCGGCCGGTCAGGTCGATCGGCGTCGACACGTCCGCATCGCCGTGGATCACCAGAACGGGCAGATCCAGGCGGGTGAGTTCGGCGCGGTAGTCGGTGCCCGCGCCCATCCGCTGGGTGGCGACCAGGGTGTCCACCGGCACGGCCGCAATCTGATCAACCGTCCACTCGACGATCTGGGGTTCCACGGTGTACCCGGCGCCGAAGAACGGCGGCGCGTTGTCGACACACCATTTCCGCGCATCGCGTTCCAGCTCGGCGACCATGGCGTCCACCATCGCCGCGTCGATGCCGTCCGGGTTGTCCGCGGTCCTGACCGTGAGCGGCAACTGGGGCGCCACCAACATCGCCCGGTGCACCCGCCCGGTGCCGTGCCTGCTGAGGTAGCGCACCGCCTCACCGCAGCCCAACGAATGTCCCACCAGGGTCACATCATCGAGGTCGAGCCGGTCGAGTAGTACGGCCAGGTCGTCGGCCAGCAGGTCCACCGTCCACTCGCCGTCGTGGGCGCCCGAGTTCCGGTGTCCGCGCCGGTCGTAGCTGACGCACCGAAAACCGTTGTGCACCAGGCGTTCGGCGATCCGGTCCCACTGTCCTCCGTTGAGCCCCCACGAGTGGGTGAAGACGACGGTGGGTCCGGTCCCCGCGTCGTTGTAGTGAAGTTCGGTGCGGTCCGCGGTCATCAAGGTGGGCATGTCCCCATCGTGGCCGACGGGTCGGCGAATATCGATTACCTCCGGGGTAAGCGTCGCGGCCCGCGCTCAGCTGGTCCTGGCGACCACGAAGATCCGCCGGAACGGGAAGTAGGTGATCCCGTCCGGCCTGGCCGGGTACGCCCGCGCCAACAGCGGGATGATCGCCTCGCGGTACCGCTGCCAGGCGTCCTCGGTGAGCCGGCCCCTGACCTGGGTCAGCGCGGTGCCGGTGATCCAGTCGAGAACCGGTGTCTGACCGGTCAATTGGTGCACATAGGTGGTCTCCCAGGCGTCGACCGTGCACCCGGCATCGGTGAGCAGCCCGGCGTACTGCTCGGGGGTGTCGACCTGGCCGGTGTCCCGCCACGGCATATCCCGCAACGCATCGGCGAACTCGGGGCTGCGCGCCAGCGTGCGCACCGCCTGGTGCGAGGGCGAATCGAAGTTTCCCGGCACCTGGAACGCGATCCACGCCCCTGGCGCGAGCCGCCGGGCCCAACCGGTCAGCAGCTCACGATGGCCGGGCACCCACTGCAGTGCGGCGTTGGACACCACCACGTCGGTGTCGGCCTGCGGCGTCCAGTCCTCGATCGCCCCGGCGCGCGCGTCGATTCCGCGCCCCCTGGCCGCATCCACCATCTCTGGTGAGCTGTCCCACGCCTCCAGCGCCGCATCCGGCCAGCGCCCCTTCAGCGTCTCGGTGAGATTGCCGGGCCCGCAGCCCAGGTCCACCACCCGGCGCGGCTCCTCGGCGGCCACCCGCGACAGCAGGTCGAAGAACGGGCGGCCTCGATGATCGGCGAACGCCAGGTAGGTGTCGGGATTCCACATGATGCCCATTTTCCTCCCTTGAGGTGGGCCCCGGTCACCGTCCCCGGGTTCGGGTGCGATGATCCCTGACGATGAACGAGTCGGACTCCGTGCGGAAGATCTGGATGTCGCTGGGCCTGCCGGGCATCGTCGACGTCCACACCCATTTCATGCCGAAGAACGTCATGGACAAGGTGTGGCAGTACTTCGACAGCCAGGGGCCGCTGATCGGCCGGGAGTGGCCCATCGCCTATCGCACCGACGAGCAGCAGCGGATGGCCACGCTGCGGTCGTTCGGGGTTCGACGGTTCACCTCGCTGGTCTATCCGCACAAGCCCGAGATGGCGGCCTGGCTCAACCGGTGGGCGATGGAGTTCGCCGCGAACACCCCCGACTGCCTGGCCACCGCCACCTTCTACCCCGAGCCGCGGGCCGCCGACTACGTCGCCGACGCGATCACCGCGGGCACCCGGGTGTTCAAGGCCCACATCCAGGTGGGTCACTACGACCCCAACGATCCCCTGCTCGACCCGGTGTGGGGAATCATCGAGGACGCCGCCGTCCCGGTGGTGATCCACTGCGGGTCGGGCCCGGTGCCCGGGGAGTACACCGGCCCGGACCGGATCGCCCGGCTGTTGGCCCGCCACCCGCGGCTGTCGCTGATCGTGGCGCATATGGGCATGCCCGAGTACTCGGAGTTTCTCCGTCTCGCCGAACGATTCGACCAGGTCAGGCTGGACACCACGATGGCGTTCACGCCATTCGTCGAAGCCGATATGCCGTTCCCGGCGGCGGATACCGACCGGCTGCACGCCCTGGGCGACCGGATCCTCTTCGGCAGCGACTTCCCCAACATCCCCTACGGCTACGCCGAGGCCATCCAGCCCCTGATCGACCTGCCCCGCGCCGATGACACCTGGCTGCGGAACGTGCTGCACGACAACGCCGCACGGCTGTTCGGCCTGACCTAGATCGCGCCCGCTTCCTGCGGGAGTTCAGGTTCGGCTGACGGTCCCGACAGCACGGCCTCCGGCGGCGCCGACGGCTTACCGTCCAGGCGGGCCGGCGATCGTGGGTCGAGCGCCTGCAGCGCGGGCCGGTGTCGCCCCCGCGCCGGGCCGAGCCCCCGCACCGGGGCCTTGGCGCGCGGCCGCTCGCCGGTACGGACCGCGCAGCCGACCACCAGCATCGGCCGGGCCGGGGTTCCGCTGAATTCCATTGCGGTCCAGGTCTCCTGGGCCTCGAGCGCGCCGATCGCGGCGAGCGTCTGGTCGAGGGAGTCGGTGGCCGGGACCCGGTACGCCGCGACGTATCCGGTCTCGTCCTTCACACCGCGCCAGGTCTCCTTGCCCGGGTCGGGCAGCGGTGTGTCGACGCCGTCGACGATCGTCACCGTCCAGCCCTGCTCGCGCAGATGGTCGGCGAGCCGACGGCCCACCACTTCGGCGGTGTCCTGCAAGGGGATTCGGCGGGACCGGGCTTGCAACGCGGGCAGGTTGTCGGTGGCGGCGACGGTCAGGCTGATCCAGCTGCGCCGCACGCCGTCGGCATCGCGGTGGGTGATCCGTACCGTGTCGCAACGGATCCCGTACCGGTCCAGATAGCTCACCGCGACCGGGAGCTGGGCCGGGTCCGCGGGATCCACCCGCAGCACGACGGTGGCGGCGGTGGCCGAGCCGTCGGGGCCGGCGCCCTTGGCGAATCTGCGGGCCAGCAGCGCGAACCGGCGCGCGATCCGCGTCGTCAGGAACAGTCCACCCCACCAGGCGAACAGCACCACGACCACGCCGGCCGAGATGCCCAGAACCCACCGTTCGGTGATGGTCTGCCACGGTCGGGCGAGCACGGCCGCCACGATGAACAGGGACGCCAACGCGATGCGGGCGGTCATGTGGTCTTGTCCTTCCGTCGGTAAGCGGCGTAGGCCGCGGCGGCCACCAGGGTCAGCGCCCCGGCACCGGCGAACGCGATGATCCGCGGGGTGTTGTCACGGGGGGCCGGTTCGGGTGGCGCCGCGATCGGTTTCCCCTCGGGGGCCGCCGGTCCGTCCAGCGGGATATCGGTGACATCCCAGGTGAGCGCCGCCACCGGATCGACACCCCCTGCGCCGATCACATTGGACGGCGAACGGGCCGCGCCCTGCGCGGTGGTGGTCAGCCGGTGCACCACCTGGCGCGCGGTCAGATCGGGAAACTTGCTGCGCACCAACGCCGCAACGCCCGACACATAGGCCGCGGCGTAGCTGGTGCCGCTCAGCGGGACCAGCTTGTCCTGATCGGTCGGTGCCGCATTGGACAGTCCGCCACCGGGCGCATTGCTCAGCGAGGCGATGTTCTCGCCGGGGGCCGAGATCCCCACCCACGGACCGGCCATGGTGAATCCGGACGGCTGGCCCGCGGAGTTCAGCGAGCCGACCGACAGCACATAGGGCTGCCACCACGACGGGATCGACACCGAGGTGACGCCGCCCCAGTTGCGGGAATCGATCGGGCTGCCCGACAGCGGATTGGACTCGCACGACGATCCCGTGGTGACGCCGCCGCTGGTGTTCCCGGCGGCCGCGACGATCACGGCGTCCTTCTCCACCGCGGCATAGCGAAGTGCCGCACCGAGTCCGGCCTGGTCGACCGATTTGTCGGCGGGCAGGCAGGTCACGACGGAGATGTTGATGATCCGGGCACCCATATCGGCGGCCCGCACCACGGCCCTGGCCAGGTTGCCGACGTCGGCCGCGGCACGTGCCTCGGCGGCGTCGGCGGCCGGGGTGCGCGGTGCGAACCGGGGCGAGTTCTGCCGGATCGAGATCAGCCGGGCGGCCGGGGCCACCCCCGAGAAGCCGTCGGGGCCGGGCTGACCGGCGATCAGGCCTGCGACGGAGGTGCCGTGCCCGTCGCAGTCGGTCAAGCCGTCGGTCGATTCGATGAAGTCACCGCCGCCATCGACATTCGGCAGCCGCGGGCCGGGCTGCACACCGGTGTCGATGACCGCGACCGTCTGCCCCTGCCCGCGGCTCTGCTGCCAGGCACCGGACAGGTTGAGCGCCAGCTGGTTCGGGCTGGCCATCCCCGGATCGGTGCCCGGCAGCACGCTGGTGGTCACGCAGGCACCGCGCTGTGTCATCGGCTGCACCGGGCCCGCACCACCGGACGGCGGTGCGACCTGCGGGTCGACCTCGGGCGGGGTGACCGCACCCGCCGCCGGGCAGCCGGTCAACAGCACCAGGCCGGCCGTCGCCAGGACGCCCAGGCTCTTGCTCATCACCTGTCGAGGACCATGCTGAACAGCCCGACGAGGAACGCCATCACCGGGATCAGCGATGCGTCGATCGCGGTGGCCGCGAAACCGACCAGGCGGCGCATCGGCAGCGAGTAGGTCTCCGGGTCGGCCATTTTCGGGTTGAGTGCCGCGACCACCCAGACCAGTACCAGCCCGGCGAGCGCGGCCAGCGCCCACAATGCGGCCTGATAGCGCCCGTCGACCGCGAACGCCACCAACAGCACGACGGTCACCAGGTAGGACTGGCCGAGCAGCAGTGCCTTGCACGGCGCCGAATCCCACACCCTGGCCCGCAGCGCGGCGCCGAGAGCCGCGGCCACCACGATGTACCAGGCCCACGGCGAGACGGACGGCCCGCCGGCCAGGGCGAGCGAACCGCAGGCCGCGAGCAGCACACCCGCCGCGATCACACCGATCTGATGCAGCTGGCTGACCCGGACCCGGCGCGGCAGGTCCGCGAGAACCGAAAGCGGTTGCGCGGCAGGCGTCGGATCGCCCGGTGCCGGGATGACCGGAACCGGGAACCGGGCCCACATCGCCGAGAGCTGGGCGGCCTGCACCGTGACCACCAGCCCCAGCAGCACCAGGGCGCAGCCGAGGACGGTCCAGGACAGCTCCCACAGCGTGGCCGCCGCGGCGACCAGCAGCACGCCGGTCGCACTCACCGCAGATCCGGTGAACACGGCGATCCCGCGCTCGTCGGGCAGGCTGGCCAGACTGATCAGCGACCATGCGGTCACCGCGGCCGCGGCCAACAATACGTTCGGGGCACCGAAATCGCCTGGCACCGCGAGCGCGAACGCCGCCGCGATGGGGATCAGCGCGGTCACCGCCAGCGCGGTCGCCATGGCAGGCGACCGGCCCCGGACCGCCAACGCACCGAGCGCCGCGGCCACGGCGATGCCGCTGACCACGAACAGCCCCAGCAGTTCGCCGGTCACGACCCGGTGGGCCAGCGCCACGCCGGTGCCGATCAGGATCAAACCGATCAGCGCGAGTGCCGCGCCCCGCGCGATACTCGAAGGCCCCCATGGGCGTCGACGCGCGGCCGAGAAGATGACCGCGGCGTCGGCGATGTCCTCGACGATGCGCGGGGCCGGCGGGCCGGCCGGAACAGCTTGCAGGGCAAGCAGATCACCGTCGGCCACCCCCACGGTGTCGAGCGTGGCGTCCAGGCTGAACGGCACACCTCCGACCGGGGCCAGGCTCAGCCGCACCGGGTCCGGGGCGTCCGTCCCCTCACCGTTGGCGGGTAGGACGATGCGCTGGACCGCGGGCAGGATCTCGCGCAGCGGCAGTTCAGACGGAAGAGCCATCTCGGTGAGCCGGCCGCCGTCATCTCCGGCGGCCAGCACGGCCACCCGGACGATCGGCATCACAGTGTTCTCGGACATTCCTATGCTTTCTGGGGGTGATTCTCGGGAGTTAGGGGGATTTCGAGTACCGCGACTCGTTGAAGTCACGGGTGAGCGGTTGGTCGGGGAACCAGGAGCCGCTGGGCAGCGATGCGGTGAGCCGTTCGACCGCAGCCGCGATCGCATCGGCGCTGCCCGCAGAGAAGGTCGAAACCCATTCCCCGTCGAAGGCTTTCGACGGGGAGACCAGGATCCGCCCGGCCGGGGTGTCGATCACGCTGACCCCCACCTGGGTGCTGACCTGGTGACCGTCACGGTGCTCCCCGGCGACGATCTCGACGTAGGTGCGCCGTCCGTCGAACACCGTCTCCACCACCGGGCGGGCTGACGCCGGAATCCCGAGGAATTCCAGCACCTCCCCCAACGGTGTGCCGTTGCGGATCTGCTCGTCGGCGCGGGCCCCCGCCGCGGCGGGCAACGCGAACTCCTCGAGCCGGGCCGGCCTGCGCTGTGACAGGCCGGCGGTGAGCACCGGCACCAGTGCGTGTGGGTGGCCGACGTCCATCTCGGTGAGGGTCACCAGTTGCGCGTTGCGCAGCGCCACCACGGTGCGGCCGTCGGCCGCCCGCGCCACGATGCCGCGCAGCAGATCACCGGGACCGGACACGAACCGCAGGTCCAGCCATTGCGACGCCCGGCAGACCAGCCGAATCCACTGGGCGACTTGCGAGTTGACCTCACCACCGGGGCCGAGCACACCCATCCGGGTCAGGTCGGCGGTCTGTTCGGCCGCGAAGCCGGACCGCTGCGCCGGTTCGCTGTAGGCCGGCGTGATCGCCAGCACCCACGGGAAGGCACCGGCGCCGAGCACATCGGCGAGATACCAGGCCTGGTCGGTGGTCAGCTCGACAGCGTTAGCTCCCACGGTTCGGCTGCATCAGCCCCACTTGGCCCCTTCGGCCTGGTCGCGGGCGCTCATCGACATGGTGTTGGTCTCGTGGGTTATCGCCATCGAGCGGTAGGCACGAACCAGTTCCTCCATCGCCTGGTTCCACTGTGCCTGCCAGGTCTGATAGGTCATACCGGTGTCACCCTGCCAGGCGCTGCCAAGGGCGGCCTGCTCACTGGCGATGTCGGCGCCGACGGCATGCAGCGCACCCGAGTAGGTGTTCATCTCACCGGCGTGCGCGAGCATGGCCGGGTAGTTGTACATGATCTGAGACATCGAAACTCCTGTATCCGTGTGGATCTAGATCGGTCAGACGGAGGTGTAGGTGCTGGCCGCGGCGGCATCCTGCGCCACGTAGGTGCCCGCGGCATCGCCGAGGTTGACCTGCGCGATGTCGAGCAGGGCGTTGACCTTCGCCGAGACCTCGACGAACCGGGCGTGCGCGGCCTGGAACGCCGCGGAGGCCTCGCCCATGTGGAAGGCCTGGGCCGACATGGCGGCCTGCTCGGCCTGGGCGATCGTGCTGCGCATCAGCGCGGCCTTGGCGCCGAACGCGGCCTCGGAGGCGACCAGCTGCGGAATGTGGGCGTCCAACATACTCATGGTTTTTCCTTTCGTGACGGGTGGTGGTGCATCGGCAGATGTGAAGCGGTCAGCTGCGCGTTCCCCCTTCCGGATCGGGCGGGGGCGCCTCGGCGTCCGAGGCCGCGTTCTCGGAGGGCTCCCAGGTCCCCGGCAGCATCGGACTGACCGGGCGGTCGTCGTAGCCGTCGCCTGCCAGCGTCGTCAGCCCGGTGGCCGCCGCGCCGGTTCTGGTCGCGGTGCCGCTGAATCCCATCGGGCCCGCGCCGCGTTCCGACGCGCGGACCCCGGTGTCGGGCCGCGGTGCCGGATCCGGGTCCGGTGACTCCTCGTAGTCCATATACGCGTCGGCGTAGGCGTGATCCTCCAGTTCGGCACCGCGTTTGCGCCTGCGCTTGCGCCGCGAGGCCAGCGAGGCCGCGACACCCGAGGCGGCCGCCGGGATGCCGGAGGCCGGGGCCTGGGCACTGGTCTTGTCCCGCAGCGTCGGGGTGAACCCCTCACCGGGATCGCCGCCGGCCACCGCGTAGGGCACGAACGGCGACGCCGCCGCCGCGGGCGCGGCCGGGGTGGCCGCCGTCGGCGCCGCACCGGGGGCGGCCGCGGCCGATCCCGCCGCGCCGATCCCGGCGGGCGAGATCGCGGCGACCGGCAGGGCCGGATGGTCGGACCTCGGCGTCGCGGCGGCCTCGGCGGGGACCTCGGCGGGCGCGGCGGCCTCGGCAGGCGGCTGCTGAACATGGTCGATGAGCAGCACCAGCCCGGTGACCCCCAGGGTGACCAACACGGGGATCAGGAACGGCGCGGTCAGGATCATCGCCCAGGTGGGCCAGCCGACCAGGTTGAAGAACACCTGATAGGCCACGGCGAACAGGAACGGTCCCCAGGTGGTCAGCGCCGCCGACGGATTGGTCAGGAAGTCGGTGATCAACTGCCCGAGGTTGCCCAGCGGATCCTTGAGGAAGTCGATGATGTCCTGTCCGCCCGGCACGCCCTGCAGATACTGCTCGAGCAGATCCGACAGCCAGTCCGAGAAGTTCAGCGCCGAACCGGAATCGGTGGCCTGCGCCTGCGAAGCCAGTTGCTGGACGTCGGCGGAAGCCGTCCCCGCCTCCCCCACACCGGGTTTGAGCAGGAACGGGGCCGGGGTAGCGACCGGGGACGCGGCGACCGCGGCCCCCGACACCGCCTGGTAAGTGCTCATCGTGGTGGCCGCCTGGACCCACATCCTGACGTAATCGGCCTCGTTCAGCGCGATCGGAATCGTGTTGATCCCGAAGAAGTTCGTGCCGACCAGCACACCGTGCATGACATGGTTGAGCGCCAGCTCGGGCAGGGTGGGCATGGCGGCCAGCGCGGTCGTATAGGCGGCGGCCGCCGCCTCGTGCTGGAGGGCCGCGACGGCGCTGTTCGCACTCTGCTGAGCCAGCCAGGTCAGATAGGGCCCGTGCGCCGCGACGTACTGCTCGGAGCTCGGGCCCTGCCAGGAACCGGCTTGAACCCCACCCAGCACTCCGGTGAGTTCGGCTGCGGCAGCAGAATATTCGGCGCTCAACGACTGCCACGCCCCCGCGGCGGCGAGCAGCGACCCCGGCCCGGGGCCGCTGGAGAGCAGCCCCGAATGGACCTCGGGTGGCAGCGCCATCCAGATGGGGGCGGTCATCTCAGCCGCCGCGCGCGATCAGATACGACGACGCGGCCATCGCATCGCCGGTGACGTAGCTGGCGCCGGACTCGGCCACGCCGACGCCGGAACGGCCGAGCTCCTCGACGCCGTGGGCGGCCAGCGCCGCGTGCTGCGCACCGTGCGCGCTGAAGCCCGTGGCGGTCTGCAGCGAGACCGCATCGGCAGCGGGTGGGACCACGGTCGAAACCAGTGGTGCGGCCGCGGCGTGGGCCGCCGCCAGCCGCGCGGTGAGCGCCTCGACGGCCGAGCTGGCCGCGGTCAGCCCCTCGGGGACTACACGCAGTGTCATCGGTATTCCTTCCCTGTGTTGTTGGCCCCGTTGCTCGCTGACAGCGCGGTATCGCCCAGCGGGTTGACGAGTTGGACGTAATCGGGCGCGTCCCCGTCGCCGAGCAGCATGCCGCGCCCGGCCGGGAACCGGACGAACCGGTGCCCGCGAATCTTGCCGCTGTCGGCGGGATTGCCCGACAGCATCAGCGTGGTCGCCTGCAGATCGTTGAGGCGGCGCAGCAGCGGCGCGGTCATCACCGCATGCGACGATCCGGTGGCCCGCGCGGTGACGATCACCCGCAGCCCCAGATCGGACGCCTCGGCGAGCAGACCGACGATGTTGGTCCACGGCCGCTGCCCCACGAACGGGCCGCTGACCGCTGGACCGTCGGGGATCTGGTCGGCGTCGTCGATGATCAGGTAGTGGGTGTGGCCGTCCGGTCCCGACGGGTAGCTCCAGCCGCGCAGTTCCTGTGGGCTCAAACCCGCGGGCGGACGGCGCCTCTCGATGATCGACGACAGTCCCAGCATGGCCGGCAGCACCCGGTCGATGTTCGCGGTGTACTCGTTGTCGGGGAACAACGGCTCGTCCACCAGATGCAGCCGCCGGTCGATCACCGTGAACGCGACCTCGTCGGGGCGCGAGTTCTCCCGGACCGTGCGGATGAGGTGACGCAGCAGCGTCGTCTTGCCCGACTTGGAATCGCCGAACACCAACAGCAGCGGGTTGTCCTTGAAGTCGACCGTGACCGGCGCCAGGTCCTCCTCGCGCTGACCGATCACGATCTGCTCGGGCGCCGGGTAGAGCGGTGTGAGGACGCCGGGCGCCAGATCGGTCGGCAGCAACCGCACCGGCGGTGCGGCGACCCCCGGGTAGCGCGAGTTGATCACGGCGACATCGGTGGGCATCGGCTCGGCGAACAGGAAGTGTTCGGCGGCCATGGTCAGGCCCCGGCCCGGCTGATCGGCGGGCACACCGTCGGCGGGCCGACGGAGCGCCCCTACCACCCGCACGATGCTGTCGTGCGAATCGTGCAGTTTGAGTTCCAGCCGCAGCCCGAGACCGTCGCGCATGGCCAACGGCACCTCAAGCCAGTTCGGCGTGGCGATCACCACGTGGATGCCGTATGCCATACCACTGTTGACCAGTTCGGTCACCTTGGCCAACAACGGGTTACGGGTGTTGAACGTGTCGGTGTTGTCCCGGCTGAACGCGTACAGGTTGTCGATGACCAGGAATACGTTTCCGTACTCGTCGTCGAATCTCCCCGCCGGGCCCGCGCTGTGCCGGCCGGCCGCCCCCTGCCGCTGACGGGCCCGCAACAGCTGCTCGAGCTCGCCGAACGTGCGGCGGATCCGCTCGGGTTCCAGCGGGGAGGCGACGCTGCCGACATGGGCCAGATCGCCAAGGCCGGCCAGCTGGCCGCCGCCGTAGTCCAGGCAGTAGAAGCTGACCTCACGCGGCGAGTGCAGGGCGGCCGCCGACAGGATGAACGTCTGCAGGGCAGTCGATTTGCCCGACCGCGGACCGCCGTGGATCAACATGTTCGCCGCCGACGAGTTCGCGTCGAAGATCAGCGGATCGCGACGCATCTCGAACGGTTTGTCGATCTCGCCCAGCGGCCAGCGCAGCGCACCGGGCTCGACCTCGGAACGGCTCAACACCTCGGCCAGCGGGATCGACTCGTCCAGCGGCGGCAGCCACAGTTTGGGTGCCCGGGGGCCGTAGCCGGCCAGCTGATCGCCGACGGTGGCGATCAGCTTTCGCGGCGGCGCCGGCTCGACCTCGACACCGTTGGTGGCGATCACGGTGTCGGGCTCCGGCTCCACCCGCGACGCGGTGAACACTCGCGGCTGCGGAAGTGCCCGCACCACAATGGATTTCTGGGCCCGCGGCGGGTCGTAGATACCGTCGACGTAGGTGCTGCGGAACTTGATCGGCACCGCGCCGGGGGCGGGGACCAGAAAGCCCTCGCCCTTGTGTTCGCGCCCGGACTCGATGTGGTAGGCGTCCTCGACGCCGATGATCTGGCGGGAGGTGGTGGGGCTGGCCACCTTCAGCCCGATCCGGTACGACGTGTTCTTGTCGATGTCCTTGATCCGGCCCACATCCAGGGTCTGTGAGGCGAACAGGATGTGGATCCGGAACGACCGGCCCTTACGCGCGACGTAATCGAACAGGTCGGCGTATTCCGGGTGATCGGCGAGCATCAGGGTGAACTCGTCGGCCACGACGAATAGCGTCGGCATCGGCGGCAGGTCATGGCCGGCGGCGATCGCGGCTTCGTACTCGGTGACCGAGTTGAAGGCGCTGCCCTGGACCCGGCGGCCCGCCTCTTTGAGCAGCTGCTCGCGCCGGGCCACCTCACCGCGCAGGGTGTCGGCGAACCGGTCGGCCAGCGACCGCTTCTCGGCCATATTCGAGATGACCGCGACGACCTGGGGAAAATTCCGGAAGATGTCGGCGCCGGCCTCACCCTTGAAGTCGGCGTAGATCACGATCAGCCGATCGGCCGAATGCGTGGTCAACAACGACAACAGGATCGACATCAGGGTCTGGGACTTGCCGGAGCCGGTCATCCCGATCATCAGGCCGTGCGGGCCCATACCGCCCTCGGCCTCGTCCTTGAGGTCGAAGTAGAGCGGCTCCCCGGTCGCGGTGACCCCGATCGGCACCCGCAGTTCCTCGTCGCGGGTGCGCGGCGCCCACAGCGCGGCGACATCGAGCGCCGAGGCGTCGGGAATGTCGAGCAGTGTGTTGAACGTGGCACCCCCGGTCGAGCTGGACCGGATGTAGCCCGGGTTGGAGTCCCACCGCGACAGCCGGCGCGCGATGTGGGCGGCCTCGGCGGCCGACAACGCGTCGGCGACGTCGACATAGGGCTGCCATCCGCTGATCTGCCAGCGCTCGATGCGCCCGTCGGCGATCCGCAGGATGGGGCGCTCCGGGTCCGGGTACTGGTCGCGGTTGGGCAGCTGCTCGGAGCGGTGGATCAGGGTCACGCCGGTCAGGCCGGGCCGGCGCGCGATGTCGTCGGGGTCGGCCTGCGGATCGTCGAGCAGCACCAGCAGATGTTTGACGGCGTGCTCGGGTTCGGCCGGGAACAGCGGCCGGTCGGCCAGCTCGGGTTCCAGCAGCCCGCGCAACTCGGCGACGCTCGCGGTCAGGTAGCGGGCTGGGCCGACACCGTCGGCCTGTCCCGGAACGTCGGTGTGCGGAAGCCATTTCAGCCACGACCAGGCGTCGGAATCGATATCGGGTGAGGCCAGCGCCACCCCGAGCATGCTCGGGTCGTGCCAGGTGACGGCCTGGGCGATCCAGGACCGCAGGGCCGCGCGCACCTCGTCGGGCTCGCCGATCACGGTGATCCTGGCCAGCTTGCCGGCGTCGATACCGGTGGGCGCGTTGCGCACGGTGCGCTGCACGTCGAGCAGACCGCGAAGAGTGCTGTGCGAGACCGGCTCCAGGTCGATCTCGTCGGCGGTGTCTTTCACCTTGAGCGCGGCGTCCAGCGGCGCGTCGTGCAGCCCGGCGCGCAGCACCAGGAAGTCACGGTCGCGGGGATCGCGCTCCCACTGCCTGCGCGACCCGGGGATGGCGGCCAGCAGCCCGGGTTCGGGGTGCGACCACTCCAGGGCCGCACGCTGTTCGGCGGCCTGGGCCCGGACGTTGTCGCGCACCACCGACAGGTAGCGCAGATAGTCGGCACGTTCGGCGTCGACTTCCTCGGTGCGCATCTTCTTACCGTCGCCGCGGTACAGCGCGGTGGCGGCCAGCAACATCACGAACGGGAAGAACAGGATGGTCGGCGAGATCAGCCGCATCCCGGTGGCGACCAGCGCCACGATCATGCCGACGATCAGGATGACGATCAGGAACGGCAACACCCGGCGCAGCAACGACGGCGGGACCAGCCGGGGCAACTGGGGCGGCGGCTCAATGGCGATCGTGCCCTTGCGGGCGACGGGCGGAGCCAGGCGACGCTGGTGCTCGAATATCAGCCTGCTCATCGGGTGGTGGCCTCCATGCGCGCGGAATTCGTATCGGGTGACAGCGCATCGTGCGCGACGAGCGCATCGCCGCGGGACAGCGTGGGGCCGGCCGCGAACTGGGTCAGCATCGACCACGGAATGGGCAGGGCCGGCGGGTTGAGGCCAAGTGCCCCAACGGTTTTATCGTCGCCGGCGGTGTCGATCCCGTACCGCACACCGGTGTCGCTCAGCCAGAACAGCGCGCCAGCGGTCGGTGACCCCGGTTCGGCGCCCACGGTCTGCACCAGGTATCCGCTGCCCGGCTCGAGTGCGACCCGGCTGGCGGCGCCGTTGCTGCCCGCCCCGACCAGTCCGACGGTGTGCGGCCGGTCGGGCACCGGCAGCGCCGCACCGGAGAGCACCGAAAGCCGGCTCTCGGTGGCCCCCTCGGGCTTCGCCCACTGGGCGCAGGTCACCGGCGCGGCCGAGGCCGCGACCAGTTTCACCGGCTGCGCCGGATAGCGGGCGGTGTCGATGGCCCGCGACACCGGCATCCGCGACACCTCGTCGGGCCCGATCCGCGGGGCCCGATCGAGCCCATGGGAGTCGGTGTTGCGCAGGATCGAGGCCAGCACCGGCGAGACCGGCTGCAGCCCGTCGGACAGCACGGCGTAGTAGCGGACGGTGTTGTCGGCGTCGTAGGCGGCCACCACACCGCCCACCGGCACCGGTGTGGACAGCTCGTAGCCGGTCGGCGCACCGGCGTCGGCGATGGGCGGAGCGGTCAGCGCGGGGGCTTCGGGAATCGCGTTGAACAGCCCGGCCGCGACCGGGCGCGGGGCGGGGATCGAAGCGCCGAGGCCGAGCGCATCGGTGACGGCACGGTTGCCGAGGTCGATCGGGCTGCGCCTGCCGTCCCAGAGCAGCCAGTCACCCGGGTGCGGCCCCGCGCCGTTGTGCACCAGCACGGCCTGCTCCTCGGGCAGCGCGATGGCGCGTTCACCACCCGACGCGGGCGCCCCGGCGATCAGTGTCACGCCGGCGTCGGCGCCCGAAACCGCATCGCACACAGTCCAATCGGCGTCGCGCGCGGTGCTTTGCACCATCCGCTCGGGCGCGCCGGGGATGCCGAGCAGGTTGCCGCGCGGGTACTTGTCGATCTCGCTGGTCTTGACCGTGGTCGGGTTGTCGGCCCGGCCGGCGATCAGGCGGGCCGAGGTCAGGTTGAGCACCGGATGCAGCTGTTCACCGACCCGGACGTAGAGGGCCGCGGTGGCCCGGTCGGCGAGCACCGTATCCTCGCCTGCCGCACCGCCGGGACGGATCCAGGAGAACACGAAGCAGCCGATCAGGCCGGTGATCACGATCAGCGCACCGGTCAGCACGGCCCGGCTCTGGGTGCGCAACGGGTCGACGAGCATCCGGGTGTCGTGCAGTGCCACCCCGGATGCGATGCGGCGCATGACGAATCGCCATCCCGACACCTGGTGGCGGGTGACGAAACCCCGCCGGTAGTCCACCCCGTCCGGGTTCTCGTTGACCGGTGTGCGCGAGGAGAAGGACCGGCGGTCATCCATATCGGGCTCGGTCATGCCGGCACCGTCAGACCCAGGCCGCGCAGCAGCGGGGCAGCCGAATTGGTCACGTCACCGGCGGTGATCGTCATCATCTCCTCGTCGGTGAAGTCGTCGTGGTCGGAATGGTCGAGGCGGTATTCGCGCTCCTCCTCGGACCGTTCGACCAGGTTTCGGACGAACCGGCCGTTGCCCGCGATGTCGAGGCTGCGGCGCGGCACACCGTTCATATCCGGAGTGGTGGCCTCGGCCAGGTAGCCGAACAGCCGCTCCATATCGTCGTGGGCGGCCTTCTCGAACGTGCTGTCGCGCTTCTCGGCCATCCGCTCGGCGATCTCGACGAGCTCCGGCGAGGAGTACGACGGGAAGTCGATGCTGCGGGTGAACCGCGAACGCAGGCCCTCGTTGGTGTCCAGGAACATGTCGAGGTCCTTGCGGTAGCCCGCGACGATCACCACGAGCCGGTCGCGGTCGTTCTCCATCCGGGCCAGCAGGGTGTCGATCGCCACCAGGCCGAAGTCGTTCTTGGCGCCCGTGGACACCAGCGCGTAGGCCTCGTCGAGGAACAGCACACCGTCGAGCGCGCTGTCGATGATCGCGTTGGTCTTGGCCTCGGTCTCACCGATGTGCTGACCGATCAGGTCGGCTCGGTGCACCTCGCGGACCGTCTCCTTCTTGAGAAGCCCCAGCCCGCAATAGATCTTGGCGACGACGCGCGCGATCGTGGTCTTCCCGGTGCCGGGCGGCCCGGCGAACACCAGGTGGTTGGTGCGCTGGGCGACGGTCAGACCGCGCTCCTGGCGCCGGATCGACATCGCCACCGAGCTCTTGAGCCTGGCCACCTGGAACTTCACCTCTTCGAGGCCGATGAACTCGGCCAGCTCGGCCTCGGCCTCGATGAGCAGGTGCGCCTTGCGCTCCTTGGCCCCCGGGTCGACGAAGTCGGCCTCCGACGGCTCGGTCTCGGGATCCCACGGGTCGCTGCGGGCCTCGATCCGCGCCGAGGTCGTGGTGGGGATGCCGAACGTCGGGTCCGACAGGGCCTCCTCGACCTGGGCGTTCTCGGGGTGGGCCGCGAACAGATCCTGCAGGACCTCACCGGCGTCCTCGTCCTCCCCCTGCCCGCGCAGGGTGAGCGCCCTGGCCAGGGCGCCGTCGACGGCGGCGACCGCGACCGGCCCGGACGGATCCTCCAGGTAGGACAGCGCGGGCGCGAACATCCCGAGCCGCGCCAGCGCGATGCCGAGCGTGACGCGGGCGGCATGCGTGGTGACGGCCTCCAGCGAGGTGTCGGTGACCACCGGGGTGAGCAGCCGGACCACATCCGACCAGCGCTGTGCGCGGTAGTTGACCGCGACCCGCAGCCAGGTCGCGTCGAGCCAGCCTGGCCTGGCCTCGGCCACCTGGGCGACCAGCTCATGTGCCTTGGCCAGCTCGCCCGCCTCGCAGAGCCGGGCGGCATAGGCGAGCTGGAAGTCGTCGGGTTCGGTGGCGCGGAAGCGCAGATACAGGCCGGTGTCGTAGACGAAGCCGAGCTCACCGGCGGCCAGGTCGATCTCGCGCTGCAGCAGCCCGGCGTTGCCGGCGGTGCGCCATACCGCGTCGATCACGGGCGCCGACACGTCACCCGAGGCGGCCAGGCCGATCCAGGCGTCGCACTGATCGTGCGCCAGGCGGGTCAATCCAGCGAACCCTGACCGGGCCGCGGCCAGATCCGCCGGGCGTTGCCGGTCGTTGACCGTCAGGCCGAGCGCGCGGCAGCAGGTGGCAAAGCGGCTGACCACGTCGCGGTCCAGCCGGGGCGCTCCGTGAGACGGAGCCGAGAGCGTGTCACTACCCATATGCGTATACGGGAGCGACGACGCCCCCGGATCTCTCCCTTATGTATGGCTAAGCTAACTTTTGCTGAAGTTAGCATTGCATAACTTAAGTGTCGAGATGCACCCAGTGGGCGAAGACGGTGAATCAGCTCACGTCTTGGTGGCGGTCACCAGGCTGATGGTGGCCGTCATCAGGGCCGCCTCGCTGTCCGGCCCGGGGATGGGCCGTCCGACCCGGCGCAGATACTCGGGCAGCGCCGTCGTCTCCGCGGTCCAGTTCCTGGCCCCGAACCACTGCCCGGCCGGGGCGTGCTGCTCGTTGTAGACCAGCCGGAAGAACGAATCCTTCTCGCCGGCGGACGTCGCCTCGGCCCGTTTGGCCTCGAACGCCTCGCGCGGCATCGGCGCCGACTCCTCGACCGCGACGAAGCTTCCCGGTGCGGCCAGTCCGTCGATACCGGCAAACAGCCGTTCCTGTGCTGTGGCGGGCAAATAGATCAGCAACCCCTCGGCGATCCACGCCGAGGGCCGTGCCGGATCGAATCCGTTCGCCACGAGCGCCGCGGGCCAGTCGTCGCGCAGATCGATCGCGACCTCGCGACGCTCCGCGATCGGGGTCCGGCCGCTGCCGTCCAGCGTCGCGCGCTTGAACTCCAGCACCTTGGGCAGGTCCAGCTCGTAGACCACGGTGCCGTCCGGCCAGTCCAGCCGGTAGGCCCGCGAGTCCAGCCCGGCCGCCAGCACCACGATCTGGGTGGCCCCGGCCGCCGCCGCGGTCCGGAAGTACTCGTCGAAGTATTTGGTCCGCGCACCCTGGAAGTTCACGAAATGCTCGCCGAACTCGGTCCGCAGCGGATGGTCGGGATCGGTGCCGTCGATGGCGTCGACCCACTCGCCGCCGACGGCCCGGCAGAACACCTCGGCGAGCCGGTCGGTGGCCAGCGGATCGGGCTTTCGCAGCTCCAAAGCCCTTGACGCCGCTACGAATAGCGCCGTCTGCCCGACACTGGTGGTGATGTCCCAGGAATCGGTGTCGGTTCGATCTGATCGATTTAGCTCGCTTTGCACCGCCGCGAGAGTACGCCGCCGAGCTGACAGCGTGCCAAGCTGACTGCCATGACAGACGTACGCGCACAGGGTCTTCAGGTTTTCCGCGAACTGCTGCCGGATGCGGTCCCCGATGACGGGCTGGGCCGCGACGGCGGGTTCGCCGACGAACTGCTGGAGATCGGTATCGACAACGTCTTCGGCCGGTTGTGGGCCCGCGAGGGGCTGAGCCGCCGGGACCGCAGCCTGGTCACGCTGGGCATCCTGATCGCCCTGCGAGCCACAGACGAACTGAGGTCCCACGTCACGATCGCCCGCAACAACGGCCTCACCGAGGACGAGATCGCCGAGGTTGTCTACCACTCGTCCGGCTACGCCGGCTTCCCCGCCGCCAACACCGCCCGCAATGTCGCCAGGGAAGCGCTGTCCGGGGAGTGATCCGCTGCGCACGGGAGAACTTCGGAGCCGCCTGGGGGAATCGAACCCCCGACCTATTCATTACGAGTGAATCGCTCTACCGACTGAGCTAAGGCGGCGTGCCGGGCGACGAGCGCTCCGGGCGGGACGAGTCTACGGCAGCGCCACTGTGCAACCAAAGTCAGTTCCTGGCTCAGCCGCGCAGCGCCTGCCCGACGGTGGCCACCATGGCGTCGACCGCGAACTTCGGCTTGACGTTGACGGCCAGCGCCTCCCGGCATTCCAGCACCGCCTCGATACAGCGCAGTAACCGGTCCGGCGGCACGTGACCGGCCATCGCCGCCACCTTGTCGGCCATATCGGGATGGTTGGCGGTCACCGCGGACGCCCCCGACGACACCAGCAGGGCATCGCGGAAGTAGGTGGCCAGGTCGATCAGCGCACGGTCCAGCGCGTCGCGGGAGGCCCGGGTCTGCCGCGACTTTTGCCGCTTCTCCAGCTCCTTGAGCGCCCCGGCGGTGCCGCGGGTGGTCGCGGCGGTGCCCTTGCCGGTGCCCCCGGCGCCGAGCGCGGTCTTGAGGTCCTCGGTCTCGGTCTCGTTGCGGCCGGCGGTCAGGGCCAGCGCCTCCGCCTCGGCCACCGCGACCATCTCCTCGGCGGCCGCATACGCCCGCGACGGCGTCGCGGCATCCCTGGCCAGCCCCAGCGCCCGTTTTCGCCGTTCCCTGGCCTCGGGATCGGTCGCCAGCCGCCTGGCCCGGCCGACATGTCCCCCGCTGACCGATGCCGCCCAGCGCGCCTCGTCGGCGGGCAGCCCGTCACCGGAGATCAGGACATCGGCGATGGCCGTCACCGGAGGCGTCGTCAACGCCACGTGCCGGCACCGCGACCGCAGGGTGATGGCGATGTCCTCGGGGTCGACCGACGGCGCGCACAGCAGGAACACCGTCGACGGCGGCGGCTCCTCGACGACCTTGAGCAGCGCGTTCGCCGCCCCCTCGGTGAGCCGGTCGGCGTCCTCGATCACCACGATCTGCCAGCGGCCGGTGCCCGGCCGCCGGGACGCGATCTGAACGATCTCGCGCATCTCCCGGACCGCGATGGACAGCCCCTCGGGGACGATGCGCCGCACGTCGGCGTGGGTGCCGGCCATCGTCGTGGTGCAGGCGCGGCACTCCCCGCACCCGGGCCTGCCCTCGGCGGTGCACTGCAGCGCGGCCGCGAAACACAGCGCCGCCACCGAACGCCCGGATCCGGGCGGCCCGGTCATCAGCCAGGCGTGTGTCATGGTGCCCGTGGTCACGCCGTTGTGGGCGGAATCACCCCGCGCCGCGGCGGCCGCCGCCACCAGCTCCTGTTCCACCGCGTGCTGGCCCACCAGACGCGAAAACACCCCGCTCATCGTCTCCAACAGTAGTGCTCAGGCCGACCCAACCTGCTCACGACGGCGCTCAACGTCCCCGTGGCCCGATACGGTGAACGGGTGACCACGGAGCCCATCCCGATCGCGCGAATAGGTTCATTCGCGCGCTGGGTGGCGCGCACCCCGTGGCCGGTGTTCACGCTGGGCATGCTGCAGGCCGACATCATCGGGGCGCTGTTCGTGCTCGGGTTCCTGCGCTTCGGCCTGCCCCCCGAGGACCGCATCCAGCTGCAGGACCTGCCCGCGGCCAACCTGGCGATCTTCCTGAGCTACCTTTTCGTGTCGTTCATCCTCGGCGCCTACCTGAGCCTGCGGCTGCTCATCCCGGTCATCCGCTGGCAGCGCCGGGACACCCTGCTGGCCGAGAGCGACCCCGGCATCACCGAGCTGGCCCGCACCAGGGCGCTGCGGATGCCCTTCTTCCGGACGCTGATCAGCGTCACCAACTGGTGCCTCGGCTCGATCGTGTTCATCGTGGCCAGCTGGCCGGTGGCCAGCCAGTCGGCGCCGGTCGTCGCGGTCGCGACCGCGCTGGGCGCCACCGCCACCGCCATCATCGGCTACCTGCAGTCCGAACGGGTGCTGCGGCCGGTCGCGGTGGCCGCGCTGCGGGGCGGCGTTCCGGAGAACTTCCGGGCGCCGGGGGTGATCCTGCGTCAGGTGCTGACCTGGGTGCTGTCCACCGGCGTGCCGGTCCTCGGCATCGTGCTGGCCCTGGTGGCCAGCAAGTTCTCCATCCTGACCGCCACGGCCGACCGGCTGACCACGCCGCTGCTGATCCTGGCCATCGCCGCCCTGGCGATCGGCCTGGCCAGCACGGTCCTGGTGGCCATGTCGATCGCCGACCCGCTGCGCCAGCTGCGTTGGGCGCTCGGCGAGGTCCAGCGCGGTAACTACAACGCGCACATGCAGATCTACGACGCCAGCGAGCTCGGCCTGCTGCAGGCCGGCTTCAACGACATGGTGCGCGATCTGGCCGAGCGGCAGCGGCTGCGCGACCTGTTCGGCCGCTACGTCGGCGAGGACGTGGCCCGCCGGGCGCTGGAACGCGGCACCGAACTCGGCGGCCAGGAACGCGATGTGGCCGTGCTGTTCGTCGACCTGGTGGGGTCGACGCATCTGGCGTCGACGATCCCGGCCGGCGAGGTGGTCAACCTGCTCAACGAGTTCTTCCGGGTCATCGTCGACGCTGTCAACAAGCACGGCGGGTTCGTCAACAAGTTCCAGGGCGATGCGGCCCTGGCCATCTTCGGCGCCCCGATCGAACATCCCGACGCCTCCGGCGGGGCCCTGGCGGCGTCCCGTGAACTGCACGACGAGCTGGTGAAGGTGCTGGGCAGCGACACCGAATTCGGCATCGGCGTCTCGGCGGGGCGGGCCATCGCGGGCCACATCGGCGCGCAGGCCCGGTTCGAATACACCGTGATCGGCGATCCGGTCAACGAGGCCGCCCGGCTGACCGAGCTGGCGAAACTGGAGGAAGGCCACGTGCTGGCCTCGGCGATCGCGGTCAGCGGCGCGCTCGACGCCGAGGCGCTGTGCTGGGATGTCGGCGAGATCGTCGAACTGCGCGGCCGCACCGCACCGACCCAGCTGGCCCGCCCGGTGAACCTGGTGCTGCCACGCGATCTCGCCGCCGATATCACCGAGGGCGATCTGACCGGCTGACCCCGGTCAGGCCTTTTTGGCCGCCTTGGTCGCGGCCTTCTTGGCCGGAGCCTTCTTCGCCGGGGTCTTCTTGGCCGCCTTCTTCGCGGCCTTCTTCACCGGCCCGCGGGCCCTGCGGTCGGCCAGCAGCTCCGAGGCCCGCTCATCGGTGATCGACAGCACGTCATCACCCTTGCGCAGGCTGGCGTTGGTCTCACCGTCGGTGACGTACGGGCCGAACCGGCCGTCCTTGATCACCATCGGCTTACCGGAGGCGGTATCGGTGCCCAGCTCGCGCAGCGGCGGTGCCGAGGCGGCTTGGCGGCCACGGCGTTTCGGCTCCGAGTAGATCTTGAGTGCCTCGTCGAGCGTGATGGTGAACATCTGCTCTTCATTGGCCAGCGAGCGAGAGTCCGTGCCGCGCTTGAGGTATGGGCCGTAACGGCCGTTCTGCGCGGTGATCTCCTCGTTGTTGGAGGGATCCACACCCACCACCCGCGGCAGCGACAGCAGTCGCAGCGCATCCTCGAGGGTCACCGTCTCCAGGTCCATCGACCGCAGCAGCGAACCCGTGCGCGGCTTCGGCCCGGTCGGCTTCTTACCCTTCTTGGCCGGAGTTCCCGCGGTGCCGTCATCGTCGTCCGGCGGCGCGGGCAGCACCTCTGTCACGTACGGGCCGAAGCGCCCGTCCTTGGCCAGGATCTGGTGCCCGGTGGCCGGGTCGACACCCAGCGAGCGGCCCTCTTGCGGTGTGGCGAACAGCTTTTCGGCGAGCTCCAGGGTGAGCTCGTCGGGCGTCAGCTCATCCTTGAGGTTGGCGCGCTGCGGCTTGAGCTCGCCATCCGGGGCATCGGGATCGATGATCATCCGCTCCAGATACGCACCGTTGCGGCCCACCCGGACGTTGACGGCGCGACCTTCGGAATCGTCGAAGAGCTTGATGGAGTTGACAACCCGCGCGTCGATCTCTTCGAGGTTGCCTCCGACGAGCTTCTTGAGCCCACCCGCGCGGGCGATCGAACCGTCGACGCCGTGATCGCCACCGAAGTAGAAGTTGTTGAGCCAGTTGGTGCGTCGCTCCTGGCCGTTGGCGATCTCGTCGAGTTCGTCCTCCATGGCCGCGGTGAAGTCGTAGTCCACCAGTCGGCCGAAGTGCTGCTCCAACAGGCCGACCACCGCGAACGCCACCCAGGACGGCACCAGCGCGCTGCCCTTCTTCTGCACGTAACCGCGGTCCTGGATGGTCTTGATGATCGAGCTGTACGTCGATGGCCGCCCGATGCCCAGCTCTTCGAGCACCTTGATCAGCGAGGCCTCGGTGTAGCGCGCCGGTGGACTGGTCTGGTGCCCGTCGGCGGTGAGCTCGGCGGCGTCGACCCGCTGCCCCTGGGTCAGGTTCGGCAGCCGGCTCTCGGCATCGTCGGACTCGCCGCCGGCCAGATCGTCGATGCTCTCGACGTAGGCCTTGAGGAAGCCCGGAAAGGTGATGGTGCGGCCGCTGGCATTGAACACGACCTGTTCACCACTCCGGGCGGCTCCGGCGATCCGCAGCGACAGCGTGGTGCCGCGGGCGTCGGCCATCTGCGAGGCCACGGTGCGCTGCCAGATCAGCTCGTAGAGCCGGAACTCGTCGGTCTCCAGCTGGGCGTGCAGCTGCCCAGGCGTCTGGAACACGTCACCGGCGGGCCGGATGGCCTCGTGCGCCTCCTGCGCGTTCTTGACCTTGCGGGTGTACTGCCGCGGCGTCGGATGCACGTACTCCTCGCCGTAGAGCTGGCGGGCCTGGTTACGCGCGGCACCGATGGCGGACTCGGACAGAGTCGTCGAGTCGGTACGCATATAGGTGATGTAGCCGTTCTCGTACAGCCGCTGCGCGATGCTCATGGTGCGCTCCGAGGAGAACCGCAGCTTGCGACCCGCCTCCTGCTGCAACGTCGAGGTCATGAACGGCGCGTAGGGGCGGCGCGTGTACGGCTTCTGTTCGACCGAGCTGACGGCCAGCTGGGCCCCGCGCAGACCGGCGGCCAGCGCGACGGCGGCGCTCTCGTCGAGCACCCGCACCTCGTCGGGCTTGCGGACCTGGCCCAGCGAGTCGAAATCGCGCCCGGTGGCGACCCGGCGCCCGTCGACCGTGTTGAGCTTGGCGGTGAACCTGGGCGGGGTGGCCTGCGGGTCGGAGACGCCGGCGTCCAGCTCGGCGCTGACATCCCAGTAGCCCGCGCTGCGGAACGCCATCCGCTCGCGCTCGCGCTGCACGATGACACGGGTGGCCACCGACTGCACGCGGCCCGCCGACAGCTTCGGCGCCACCTTCTTCCACAGCACCGGGCTGACCTCGTAGCCGTACAGCCGGTCCAGGATGCGGCGGGTTTCCTGCG
>NZ_JBSFPX010000032.1:0-47448 GCF_053588415.1 Mycobacterium sp. NPDC003449 | reverse complement strand
CACGTCCTGCAGCAGCATCGGCCCGCGCGGCCCGGCCGTCTGCACATTGTTGTTGTCCACGACCGGTGCGCCGGCGATCGTGGTGAGCCTGCCGCCCGGCGTGGCCGGGCGACCATTTCCATTCGAGTTCACCGTCACGATGTCTCCTTCCAGGGTGTGTGACAACTCAATCACCGACAACGGCCCGCGAGCACCCGTAGCCGGCCCGGGTTCGGTGAACCCGGGTTTTCTACGGGTGCTTTCGCACCACGGCGGTGCCAGGGTCGGGTCATGACATCTGACCGGCGCATGATCCGCCACGGCGTGGTCCTGTTTCTGCTCGGCCTGGTGACCGGCACGCAGCAGCGGCGGTTCGTCAACATGCGGATGGCGCTGTCGGCGCATCTGGAAGGCGTCATGAACGGCACCTTCGTGATGGCCCTGGGTGCGGTATGGGACCAGGTGGACCTACCGCCGCAGGTCAAGCGGGCGGCCCGGTGGACCGTGCTGTACGGCACGTACGGCAACTGGCTGTTCACCACACTGGGTGCGGCGCTGGGTACCGCCGCCGCCAACCCGACGCTGTCGGAGGGCCATCACGGAACGCCGCGGCAGGAACGCGTTGTGCTGCTCGGCTTCCGCAGCATGCGCTACGCGTTCCTCACCTCCGTCGTGCTGATCCTGTGGGGCCTGACCGGCCGCCAGAGTCGCTGAGAGGGGACGGCGATGCGTCTGGTGGTGGCCATGACCGGAGCGACCGGCGCGGCCCTCGGGATCCGGCTGTTACAGGCCCTGGCCACGCTCGGCGTGGAGACCCATCTGGTTCTCAGCGACTGGGCGAGGGCCACGATCAAGCTCGAAACCGACCACTGCGTCGACGAGGTCAGGGCTCTCGCCTCCCGGGTGTACAGCGCGGGCGATCTCGCCGCGGGCATTTCCAGCGGGTCGTTCCGCACCGACGGCATGGTCGTCTGCCCGTGCAGCATGAAGACGTTGAGCGCCATCCGGATCGGTTTCAGCGACAACCTGATCACCCGCGCCGCCGATGTGACGATCAAGGAGCGCCGCAGGCTGGTCCTGGTGACGCGCGAGGCCCCGTTGAGCGAAATCCACCTGGAGAACATGCATCACCTAGCCCGCGCCGGCGCCGTGATCTTTCCGCCGACCGTGGCCTATTACACCCGACCCACCTCGATCGAGGAGGTGACGACCCACGTGGTCGGCCGGGTCCTCGACCAGTTCGGGATAGAACATTCGCTGATCGAGCGCTGGAAGGACGATCGGCCGTCCGTGAACGGCGAACCCGCCGAACTCGTCTGAGGAGAGCATATGAGCACAACCGACCCGGACCTGCGCAGCTGGCTGGCCACGCTCGACGCGGCAGGCGAATTGCACCGCGTCACCGCCGCCGTCGACTGGGATGAGGAGATCGGCGCCATCACCCGGGTCAATCTGTCGCTCGGCGGTCCCGCGCTGCTGTTCGAGAACATCGCCGACCACGAGAAGACGTTGTGCCGAAAGTTCTTCACCGCCGGGATCGGTAACCGGCGCCAGATCCTGCTGATGCTCGGCCTGCCCGCGGACACCGGCGATGCGGCCATCGTGCGTCACCTCAAGGAGGCCTTCACGAAACCCATCCGGCCACGCGTGGTGCCGACCGGTGCGGTCAGGGACAACATCGTCGAGGGCGGGGACATCGACCTCTGGCAGTTCCCGGCCCCGAAATGGCATGGCACCGATGGTGGTCGCTACCTCGACACGTTCTGTGGCGTGGTCACCGAGGACAAGGTGACCGGACGCGACAACATCGGTCTGTACCGCGGCCAGATCATCGACCGCGACAAGATCGTCAAACTGCTGGCACCGATCCAGGGCTGGGGCGGCCATCTGCAGCAGTACAAACCGGAGCCGATGCCGGTCGCGGTCGTCTATGGGTGGCACGACGTGCTGCCGTTCTGCGCCGGCAGCCCGTTCCCCAAAGACGTCTGCGAGTGGGACATGATGGGCGCGCTGTTGGGCCGGCCGGTCGACCTGGTGGCCTGCGAAACGGTACCGCTGCACGTGCCCGCCAACGCCGAGATCGTCGTCGAGGGCTATCTCGATCCCGACCCGGCCACCTTCGCCGTGGAGGGCCCGTTCGCCGAATATCCGGGATACCTCGACCGCCACGCCGCCCCGACTCCGGTCCTGCGGGTCACCCGGATCACCCACCGCGACGACCCGGTGCTGCGCGGTTCGCTCGAGGGGATGCGGCCGGGCTTCCTCGTCGAGGATTCGATGATCAACTACGCGCGCTCGGCGATCGCCTGGAACCTGCTGGACAGCCTCGGGGTGCGCGGCGTCACCGACGTGTGGATGTCGCAGGTGTCCAACGGCACCAACATCGTCGTCCAGATCCACAAGGCCTACCGCGGTCACGCCCAGCAGGTCGCGTCCGCGCTGTGGGGAACCAGCGGATCGATCTGGTTCTACAAGAACGTCCTGGTCGTCGAGGAGGACATCGACATCCACGATCCCGAGGCGCTCGACTGGGCCTTGGCGTACCGGGTCAACGCCGGCTACGGCGACATCACGTTCTACGGACCGACACTCGGCTCACCGCTGGACCCGTCCACCCCGCACGAGAAGTCGAATATGGCCAAATACGGCTCCGGCGAATGGCATCGGGTGCTCATCGACGCCACCCGAAGCTGGGAGTTCGAACCCAGGCCGGAGTGGGGTGGCCGCCACTACCCCGCGGTCAACACGATCTCCCCGGAGCTGGAGGCCCGGATCGCGGCCCGCTGGGAGGAATACGGAATTGGGATCCCCTATCTCGACGATGCCCGGCGGGAGTTGCTGACCATGGAGCGGCTCAGCCGACGGCTGCCGGACGTGTAGTCACCCGGCGGGCACCGCGGCGGTGCGCAGATCCCGACGCGAGGAGATACCCAGTTTGGTGAAGATCCTGCCCATGTGCCATTCGACGGTGCGCGGGCTGATGAACAACTGCGCGGCGATCTCGGAGTTGGTGTGGCCCTGCCCGGCCAGCCGGACGATGAGGCTCTCCTGCGTGGTGAGTGCACCGGCCGCATCGGTGTTTCGCCTGCGGACGGATTCGCCGGTGGCCTCCAACTCGCGGCGGCTCCGTTCGGCGAAGCCGTCGGCACCCATCCCGGTGAACATGCCGTGCGCCGTGCGCAGCCGCGTCCTGGCCTCGACCCGGCGGCCTTGGCGCCGCAGCCATTCCCCGTACACCAGGTGGGTGCGGGCCAGGTAGACGACCGCTGGGCTGCGCTCGAGATGCGTGATGGCGCTGAGGTACTCGTCCTCGGCGGCCGGTCCGTCGCCGACCAGCGCGCGGGACCGCGCGGCGAGCCCGAGACCGGTGTCGGTACCGGCGGCCTGCGCCCGCTCGACGAGCCGACCGAGCGCCGCACCCGCCGCCCGCAGGTCACCGCAGCGGGTCGCGGACTCCACCATTTCCACCAGCACATGCCCGGCCACGCCGGGATCGTCGTGTTGCAGCGCGGTCTCGCAGGCCGTGAACGCCTCGGCATAATGCCCCAACCCGTTGTGCAGGACCGCGAGTGCGTACACCCCGATGGCGATCGAGAAGCCCTGACCGTGTTCGATGGCCTCGGACTCGGTCGTGGCCCGCACCATGTCCTTGCAGTACTGCTCCTGCCCGCGGTACGCGGCGAGCAGCGGGTCACTGCGGCGCAGCACATGACCACCGATCGCGGTGGCGACGGCCTCCGCCTCGGCCAGGTACGCGGCCGCCTCCACGAAACGCCCCCGGTACACGTCGATCGTCGCGCGCGAGCCGAGCCCCACCGGCAGTTGCGCCAGAACCCCTGCACCGCGCAGCAATTCGAGCTGACGGTTGGCGATCCGTTCGAACGCGTCATGGTCGAACAGATCCATGGCGACCTGCACGGCCGCGTCGTACCACCGCTTGTCGACCGAGTCGGCCGCGTCCTCCGACAGGAACTTCCGCACCACCCGTCGGAGCAGCGGTGCGGCGCTGACATAGCCGTCGACGATCCGCGCGATGAGCGCATCCAGCAGCAGGTCCACCATCCGCGGCGCCTCCACCGGGGGCGCCGCGTCGCGGGCGGCCCGCGCCACGGCGACGGCCGTGGTGTCCGCAGCACCGGCCAGCCGCCCGGCCAGTATCGCCGCCACCAGCGCCTCGCAGTAGGTGTCCCTGGACAGTTCGGTGTCGATATCCCTGAGCCGGCCCGCGGTCTGCAGCAGCAGCGATGTCATATCGCCGCCACGCCCGGACGGGCACGCCGACCGTGCCCGCAGCAGGTCGATCCGCGCGCTCAGCAGCGTGTCCGAGGTGGCGTGGCGCGCACCGATCAGCAGCTTGGACGCCGCCTCGGGGGCTCCGGCGTCCAATTTGGCCTGCGCCGCGGCCAGTGTGCGCCGCGCTCGGCGCTCGGGGTCCGGCGTCAATTCGACGGCGAATTCCAGGAAGGCCGCCGCGGCCGCGACACCACTGCGGGCATGCGCGTGCTCGGCCGAACGCTCGAGCTGTTCGGCGATTCCCTCGTCGGGTGCGGGCGCGGCGTTGGCGAGGTGCCAGGCGCGGTGCGCACCGCCATTGGGGCCGTCGACGACGTCGGCAAGCGCCCGGTGTACCCGCCTGCGTTCGGACAGCGGCGAACTCCGATACACCGCCGACCGCACGAGGGGGTGGCGGAACCGGACCCGACTGCCGACCGAGACCAGGTCGGCCGCCTCGGCGGCCTCGATGGCATCCGTTGGGACACCGAGGTTCTTGGCGGCCGAGGCCAGCCAGCTCGGCTCCCCCGTCGGATCTGCCGCGCCGATCAGCAGCAGCGTCCGGGTCGGGTCCGGCAGCCGGCCGAGCCGGTCGCGGAAGCCCTGCTCCAGGCGGTTGACCAACTGACCGGCACCGGCGAGTCCGAAGCCGCCCGCCAGTTCCGCGGGCGTCACGACGCGGTGCAGTTCGAGCAGCGCGAGCGGATTGCCCGCCGCCTCGGCGAGGATGTTCTCGCGTACCTGTTCGTTCAGCCGGCCGGGCAGGATCGAGGTCAGCAGTGTGCGCGCATCGGATATGTCGAGTCCGCCGAGGACGAGCTGGGGTTGGTCGTCGAGGATGTTGTCGAGCCCGGGCTCGCGGGCGGCGAAGATCATCACCACGGGGTCGGCGAGCAGGCGGCGCGACACGAAAGCCAGCGCCTGCAGCGACGCCGTATCGACCCACTGGGCATCGTCAACGACACAGATCGTCGGACGCTCACCGGACGCGTCGCCCAGCAGGGTGAGCACGGCCAGCCCGACGATGAGCCGGTCCGGCGGTTCACCGTCAACGAGGCCGAGGGCAACCGACAGCGCACGATTCTGCGGGGGCGGCAGCCGATCGAGTCTGTCCAGCAACGGTCCACACAACTGATGGAGACCGGCGTATGCCAGTTCCATCTCCGATTCCGAACCACTGACGTGCAGTGAACGCAGTCCGGAAGCCCGGGCCATGGCGTATTCGAGCAGCGCGGTCTTGCCGATGCCCGCCCCGCCCCGGATGACCAGCACGCCGCTGTGGCCGTCGCGGGCCCGGTCGAGCAGCTGGGCCAGCACCTCCTGCTCATGCTGCCTGCCCAGCAGGCCCTTCTGGGGGCGCTTGATCATCGGTCCGTATCCGTCGCGATCCATTCGACAGCTGCCGGGGCGGTGCGCAGCCCGCGCCGCGAGGTAATCCTGAGCTTGCCGAAGATCCTCGTCAATAGCCATTCCGCCCGCCGGGCGCTGGCCCCAGATGACCGACACACCGCAGTAACGACGGTGCCCGCGTTCGGGTTCACCGAGCGGCGTCAGCCCGACGTCAGCGCGGGCGGCGGATGATGGCGCGCAGCTTGTCCAGCCGGGTCGATATCTCACGTTCCGCCCCGCGCCCGGTCGGCTGATAGTAATCGGCACCCACCAGATCGTCGGGTGGATACTGTTGCGGCACAACCCCATCGGGGTGATCGTGGGAGTACCGGTAGCCGACGGCGTTGCCCAGCTTCTGTGCGCCCGAGTAGTGGCCGTCGCGCAGATGCGGTGGCACCAGGCCGGCCTTACCGGCCCTGATGTCGTTCATCGCCGCACCGAGGGCGGTCGTCACGGCGTTCGACTTGGGCGCCGTGGCCAGGTGCACGGTGGCGTGCGCCAGCGTCAGCTGCGCCTCGGGCATCCCGATCAGCTGCACCGTCTGGGCGGCCGCGACCGCCGTCGGCAGGGCACTCGGATCGGCCATCCCGATGTCCTCGCTGGCCAGGATCATCAGCCGGCGCGCCACGAAACGCGGGTCCTCCCCCGCCACCAGCATCCGGGCCAGGTAGTGCAGGGCCGCGTCGACGTCGGATCCGCGGATCGACTTGATGAACGCGCTGACCACGTCGTAGTGCTGATCGCCGTCGCGGTCGTAGCGCACCGCGGCCTGGTCCAGCGACTGCTCGATCACCTCGACGGTGATGACGCCACCCGGCGATCCGGCGGTTTCGGCGGCGACCTCAAGGGCGGTCAGGGCGCGGCGGGCGTCGCCGGCCGAAAGCTGCACCAACAGGTCGATCGCGTCGTCGGTGATCGCGACCGCGCCGCCGAGCCCCCGCGGGTCGGCGATGGCCCGGCGGACCACCGTGCCGACATCCTCGGCGGTCAACGGCTGCAGCTGCAGGATCAGCGACCGGGACAGCAGCGGGGCCACCACCGAGAACGACGGATTCTCCGTGGTCGCGGCGACCAGCAGCACCACCCGGTTCTCGACGGCGGCCAGCAGCGCGTCCTGTTGGGTCTTGGAGAACCGATGCACCTCGTCGATGAACAGCACGGTCTGCTGGCCGTGCATCGCCGCGCGGCGCGCGGTGTCGATCACCGCGCGCACCTCTTTGACCCCCGCGCTGAGCGCCGAGAGCGCCTCGAAACGCCGCCCGGTGGCCTGCGAGATGAGTGATGCCAGGGTGGTCTTCCCGGTACCGGGCGGACCGTAGAGGATCACCGACGCCGCGCCGGATCCTTCGACCAGCCGGCGCAGCGGCGAGCCGGGCTTGAGCAGATGTGACTGCCCGACGACCTCGTCCAGGCCGGCCGGACGCATCCGCACGGCGAGCGGGGACGCCGCGGCCTGCGCCGCACCGGGCGCCGCCGCCTCGGCCTCGCCGGGCACGTCGAACAGACTGTCGGACACGCTCCAGACATACCACGCGGGTCGGACCCGCGGCTAAGGCTGCGTCACGAAATCGATCAGCTCCTCGACCCGGCCGATCAACGCCGGGTCGAGATCGTTCCAGTCACGCACCCGACCCCGGATCCGCTGCCAGGCCCTGGCGATATCGGCCTGGTCGCGGTGCGGCCAGCCCAGCGACTGGCAGATGCCGTGCTTCCATTCGACACTGCGCGGGATCGCCGGCCACCGTTCGATCCCGAGCCGGGCCGGTTTGACCGCCTGCCAGATGTCGACGAACGGGTGCCCGACCACCAGGGTGTGCGCACCGCCAGGTCCACGGCGCACCGCCTCGGCGATCCTGGCCTCCTTGGACCCGGTGACCAGGTGGTCGACCAGCACACCCAGCCGCCGTCCCGGTCCAGGGGTGAATTCCGCCACGATGCCGACCAGATCGTCGACGCCGCCGAGGTACTCCACGACCACACCCTCGATCCGCAGGTCCGCGCCCCACACCTGTTCGACGAGCTCGGCGTCGTGGCGGCCCTCGACGTAGATCCGGCTGGCCAGTGCCACCCTGGCCCTGGCCCCCGGCACCGCCACCGATCCGGACGCGGTCCGCGCCGGTGCGCTCACCCGTTTCGGTACCGTGAGCTTCACCGGCTTGCCGTCGATGAGAAAACCCGGCCCCAGCGGAAACGCCCTGACCTTGCCGTTGCGGTCCTCGAGTTCGACGCGGCCGCCTTCGATGCGTACCACCGCGCCGACGAAACCGCTCTGGGCGTCCTCGACGACCAGGCCCCGTTCGGCGGGCTGGTCGGTGGACCGGATCCGCTTCGGGGTGTGCGGGTTTCGGGCGAGTACGTCGGAGCCATAGCGATCTGTCACGCGGCCGATCCTAGGAACCCCGACGGCGATACCGGCGTTGCGACATACGATCGTGACCGTGCTGTTAGGCCGCGCGACCGATCACGGTGTGCACCAGCCGCATCTTCTCCAGCACCGCGGGCGGCAGGACGAACGGATACAGATCGTCGCGGCCCATCGACCGGTTCACCATGTTCAGCGCCCAGGCCATCGGCAGCCACATCTCGATCAGCGTGTCGAATCCGCTGGGCCCCAACATCCTGCGCTCGAAGGTGGCACCGGCCGGGGCGAGGCCGAATGCCGCAGCGGTGTCCATGGTGTCGCGGATGTGCAGATAGTGGGCGAACGTCTCGGCCCAGTCCTCGGCGGGGTGCATCGTGGAGTAGGACGATACGAAATCGTCCGCCCAGCCCGCGGGCGGCCCCTCGTCGTAATGGCGGTGCAGCGCCGCCTGGTAGTCGGCGTCCGGATCGCCGAACAGCTCGCCGAACCGGGCGGTGAACTCCGCCGACGGCGCCACCAGCCGGTAGAAGTAGTAGTGGCCGATCTCGTGGCGGAAATGCCCCAGCAGCGTGCGGTAGGGCTCGTCCATCGCGATGCGTAGCTGCTCCCGGTGCACGTCGTCCCCCTCGGCCAGGTCGAGGGTGATCACCCCGTTCTGGTGGCCGGTGAACACCTGCTGGTGTCCGCTGGAGAGCAGATCGAAGGCCAGCCCGAACTCCGGGTCCTCGGTACGGTCGACGATCGGCAGCTTCAGTTCGTGCAGTTCGGCGATCAGCCGGCGCTTGGCCCGTTCCGCCTCGGCGAACGCGGGCATGGCCGCCGTGTCGGTATCGGCGGGCCGGGTCCGGGTGAGCGCGCACGACATACACAACCGATCGCCCCGGACCAGCCAATTACATTCCGCGAGGTGAAGGTTCGCGCAGAGCCGGTACTCTCCCCGGTCGATCACCAGCAGCGCCATATCGTCGAGCGAGAATCCCAGCGCGCTGCCGCACGCAAGGCACAGCGAGTTCTCGAAGGCCAGCCGCTGCCCGCAGTTCGGGCAGGTGAAATCACGCATCCGACAGCCTCTCCCGATACGGCGCCACATCGACGGCCACATCGATCGCGCTGCTGTCCGAGTCCGTGTAGATGATGCCCCGCAACGGCGGCACGTCGGCGTAGTCGCGACCGAAACCGGCCACGATGTAACGCTCGTCGACCAGCTGGTCGTTGGTGGGATCCAGACCGAGCCACACATTGCGCGGGGTCCACACCGACGCCCACGCGTGGGTGGCGTCGACCCCGATCATGCGTTCCCTGCCCGGGGGCGGATCGGTGGCCAGATATCCCGACACATAGCTGGCCGCCAGCCCGTTGGCCCGAAGGCACGCGATGGCCAACCGAGCGAAGTCCTGGCACACCCCCTCACGCGCCGCCAGCACCTCGGAAACCTTGGTGGACACCGTCGTCGAACCGGATCGGTAGGTGAAGTCGGTCCAGATCCTCGTCGTCAGCTCCCGCAATACCTCGATCAGCGGCCGCTCCGGAGCGAAGCTCGGTGCCGCGTATTCACGTACCGCATCGGTGATTTCGGCCGGTGCCAGGTCCTGGGTGAACTCGGCGGCCAGCGCACCGTCGGCACCGACCGGGCGGGCCAGCTCCCATGGCGCCCCCGCCGAGGCGCCCTCATAGCGGTCCGGGGCGGGCGGGTCCACCTCGACGATCGAATGGCTGGTGATGCTCAGCGTGCGGTGCGGCTCGGTCACATGGAAGTAGGAGCTGGTGTTTCCGTAGGCGTCGCGGCTGGTCGAGCTGTCGGCCGCCTCGGGTTCGATCACCAGTTCGTGGAACAGGCAACGCTGCCAGGCCAGTTCGCGCGGGGTCAGGAAACCGCGCCCGTAGGAGCTGGTGACGTCCGCGGAATACCGGTACACCGTGCGATGGGTGATCTCGTAGCATCGGGCCGCGCCGCCCGGCGTCGGCGCGGTCACGGAACCAGCCGCCGCTCATCGGGCCCCCACAGCGGCTGCATCCCGCCGGGCAGCGACAGATGCGCGGCCGTGATCACCCGCGACAGGTCACGAAGACCCGACTGCATCCCGTCGAGCAGCGCGGCGAGTTCGCTGCGGGTGCCGTCCGACGATACGACCTCGAGATCGGCCGGGTCGAGCCGGCGCAGCCGGGTGGTCATCTCGTCGACGAGACGTTCGGGGCGCGATGATCCGGAGGATCCGGGCATCGCCTTCAAATCGGCCCGCAGCCGTTCCAACTGGTAGATCAGCGAGCGGGGGTTCTCGGCGTCGAACAGCACCAGTTCGGCGATCGCGGCGATGCTGATCCGGCCCGGGTTGCGCCGCCGGTAGATCACCGAGGATTCGCAGGCGATCAGGGCCGACTCGGCGACGGCACGCTGCGCGCCGGGGCCGTACGCCTGCGTCAGCGTGGACCGCAGCAGGGCGGTCAGGCCGAGCCCCCGCTCGATGCGCCTGCCGATGTCGGTCATCGTCCAGCCGATGTCCTGGACCATCGACTCGGCGGCCACACCGGACAACGCCAGCATTCCGGCCAACGTCTGGGTGTGGGCGCCGGCAAGGTATCCCTCGGCCGCGGCCTGGGACTCGGGCGGGGTCGCCGACCGCAGCACCGCGCGTTCGACACCGGCCAGCACCATCCAGGTGTCGTTGGACATCTGGTCGCGAACGGCCCGGACCACCAGCCCCAGCCGTTCCACCGACTGCGCCAGCGAGCCGGGGCGGTACCGGTCGGCGGTCACCGACCACAGCGTCGTCGGCGCCGCGGCGATCATCTCGGCGTCGTCGCGGGCGCCGGTGCCGGTGCCGGTGATGGACTCGATGGCCGCCAACAACACTGGCACGCACTGGCTTTCCGAGCTATCCCGCCGGTAGCGGAACTCGTGGTAGCGCTCCCTGGTGACCGTCAGCAGGCGAGCCATCCCCTCGGCGCGTTCGGCGTAGCGGCCCATCCAGAACAGATCCGACAGCACCCTGGGCGAACTGACCGCCCGGGTGGGACTGGAGGCCACCGGGGCCGCGATCACCTCCACCGCAGGGCCCGGCAGCCGCTCCGCGGTCGCCCTGGTCGGTGACCGCACCCAGACATCCTTGGCTGCAACGGTATTCATCCGGTATGCGGCGTTACCCCGCGCCATCAGGTAGCCGAGCCCGCCGACCATCGGGGCGTACCCACCACGCTGCGCGACGGTGAACAACCGCATGCCGACGCTGCCCGCCGCCAACCCCGCGGCCTGGTAGTCGGTCGGCGCGGTGGAGAACTGTGGCAGCTCCTGGCCGACCCACTGCCAGGGCGTGGCCTCGATCCGCGCGGTCAGCGCCTCCCGCTCGGCCGCCGTGAGCGCCGGACCGACGATGGGTTCGCCACCGCCGACCGACCGGATCAGCAGCGAGGACAGCTTCGTCACCAGGTGCGAACGCTCGATGTCGATGCCGCCCCAGTACAGCGGGGCCGTCGCCAGCGCCGGATCCTCGTCGAGCAGCAGCCTGCCCAGCTCGGGCAGAAACCGAGTCAGCCCGGGGCTTTCCAGCACACCGCTGCCCAGGGTGTTGACCACCGTCACCGCGCCGCGCCGCAACACCTCGACCAGGCCGACCACCCCCAGCCGCGAATCGGGCCGCAGATCCAGCGGGTCGGCGTACTCGGCGTCGAGGCGGCGCAGCACCACGTCGACCCGTTTGAGGGTGCCCAGCGAGCGCATCCACAGGGTGCCGTCGCGCACCACCAGGTCGGCGCTCTCCACCAGCGGCACACCCAGCACGCTGGCCAGGTAGGCCTGGTCGAACGCGGTCTCGGAGTGGATACCGGGACTGAGCACCACCACGAACGGTTCCTCGGCGGCCTCTGGCGCGGCGTCGATCAGGGCAAGCCGCAGCGCCTGGGCCCACGGCGAGGCCGGCCGCGGCCCGATCCGCTCGTAGAGGTCGGGGACGGCGTGGGCGATGACCCGGCGGTCGGCCAGCGCGTAGCCGGCACCCGACGGGGCCTGCGTCCAGTCGGCGTTGACCAGGAAGGCGCCGTCCTCGCCGCGGCTGACATCGCAGCCGTGCAGGAACAGCTGATGACGCCCGGGGAGGACGATGCCGCGCGCGGCCCGCAGATAGCCGGGATGGGCGAACAACAACTGGGCGGGTAGCACGCCGCTGGTGATGGACCGCCGCTCGCCGTAGATGTCGGTGAGCACCGCGTCGAGCAGCCGGGACCGCTGCACCAGACCGGACTCCAGGGTGTCCCAGTCCGCGGCCGAGATGACCAGCGGCAGGGCGTCCAGGTGCCAGGGTCCCGGCATCGCGGTGCCGTCGCCGCTGGTGACCGCGTCGCCGTGGCGGTCGACCTGGATGTAGGTGATGCCGTCGATGTCGACGAGGCCGCGCACCTCGGCGCGTAACCGGTCCAGCCCGTCGCGACCCCGCTCACCGATGCATTCGGCCAGCTCGCGCCAGGCCGGGCGGACGTTGCCGCCGAGGTCGACGAACTCGTCGTAGCCGCCGCCCGGGCGCGCGTCCCTAACGTCGAACAGGGCCTGCTGGGCCCGCGTCCTGCGATAGCCGGCCAGCACCCCGTCAACGTCGACGCCGACACCGTCGACACCGCTCGCATCTAGCACCATCAGACGAGAACGGTACGCACCCGGCCGAACCGACGCATTTGCGCGTCGGCACAAGCTGGTTCAATGCAGCGGGACGACAACGACGAAGGGATGCCGCCGCCATGTGGAGCACGGTGCTGGTGATGGCCGCGGTGGCCGGAACCGACCCCTTGCGCATCGGGGTGGTCGCCTACATGGTGTCGCGCCGCAGGCCGGTGCGGCTGCTGCTGCCGTTCCTTCTCGTCGGCTTTGCCGTGAACGTCGTCGTGGGTGCGGTGGTCCTGTTCGGCCTTCGCGACGTCAGCGTCGGCGGCGGTGCCGGGATACCCGCGGCCGCCGAGATCGCCGTCGGTGCGATCGCCCTGCTCATCGCGGTTCTTGCGGCGACCGGGGTGCTGGAGCGCGGATTCGACCGGCTGCGCGGGCGGCACGACCCGGTGCCCGCCGCCACACCCGGCGCGCCCGGGCAGGACCGGGTGACACCGCCGACCCTGGATACCCTGCCGATCGTCTCGAAGCTGCCGGCCAGCATCAAAGCCGCGCTGCGCGGTGAAGCGGCCTGGGCCGCGGGCCTGCTGGGGCTCAGCAACGGCATCCCCACCCCGTACTACCTTGCGGCGATGGCGGCGGCGCTGACCTCGGGGGCGGCGGTCGGGCAGCAGTTGGCGGCGCTGATCGTGTTCAACCTGATCGCCTTCGCCGCGGCACTCATCCCGATCGTCAGCTTCTGGATCGCCCCGGACGCCACCCGGTCGGTCGTCGAGCGCATCTACGCCGCGATGCGGACCCATCATCGGCTCGTGGTGTCGGTGATAGCCGGCGCGGTCGGGGTGTTCTTCCTGGCGATGGGCATCGGCCACCTCTGACCGGTCAGCGGCCCAGTCCGGCCCTGCGGTACAGCGCCAGCACCAGGACGCCGGCCAGCGTGATGCCGACCAGGTTCACGCCGAGTTGCACCGCCGACGCCGCGGCCACGTCCCATTCGCCGACGGTCGCTGCCACCACCGCGAAACCGGCGGCCGGGACGGTCGTGACCGAGATGAACACACCGACCAGCGCGGCCGATTTCGCCGACACCAGCGACAGCATCCCGGCCGCCCCGGCCAGCAGCGCGACGACAAAGGAGAACGGGCCGACCTGGAAGATGAAATCGACACTCGAAAGCTCTCTGGTGCTGGTCAACGTCACCCAGCCCAGCGCCTCGAAGGCCAGCGTGGCGACCCAGGTGACGGCCATCGCCAGCGGGAACCCGATCAGCAGGGCCGCCGACGCGCGCCGCGCCAGCGACACTTTCCTGCGGACCAGCGCCACCGCCAGGGCCGCGAGCGGACCGAACTCCGGCCCGACCACCATCGCCCCGACCACCGTGACCGGCGAGTCGGTGACCACACCGACCGAGGCCAGCAGGCACGCGATGCACAGGAACAGCACGAAGGTGACGTTGAGGTGGGATTCCTCGCGGGTGCGGGCAACCAGCTCATCCCAGATCACCGCGTCGGCGGCGTCGCCGTCGGCCTCGTCCTCGGCGTGATAGGCGGCGCTGGACAGGACGGTGTCGAGCGATTCCAGCGTGATCGCGCCGTCGTGGTGCAGATCGAGCGACTTGAGCCGTTCCACGACGTCGTTGACCGCCTCCCTGGCGACGTCGGCGGTGATCTCGTCGCCCGCGGGCTCGATGGCCGCACCGGGATGGATGACGATGTGGGCCACGCCTGGTTCGCGTTCGAGCACGTTGAGAATCGGGCCGCGGAGATCGGCGGGGGCGATCAGGCGAAGGTGCAGCACGGCCCGAGGGTAGCGTTCGGGGGGTGGCGAACTGGGACGATGTGGCCAGAATCGCGGCGGGTCTGCCCGAGACCGCGGAACTCACCCCGCGCGCGTGGCGGGTGCGCAAGAAGCTGGTGGTGTGGGAGCGTCCGCTGCGTAAGGCCGACTTCGAGGCCCTCGGTGACGACGCTCCCGGCGGCGACATCCTCGGTGCCAGGGTGGCCGACGAGGGGGTGAAGTTCGCCCTGATCGCCGACAACCCGGCGGTGTACTTCACCACCCCGCACTTCGACGGCTATCCGTCGGTGCTGGTCCGGCTCGAGGCGATCGAGGTGAATGAACTGACCGAGCTGATGACCGAGGCCTGGCTGGTGCAGGCACCCAAGACACTGGCGAAGGCATTCCTGTCCGACGCCCGGCCACCGGACTGATTCACGATCGCTGCACCCGGACGCCGAGCTCGTCGGCGGGAACGAGATGACCATTCCCGCAGCGGATTTCGACGGTGGCCTCGGATCCGCAGCCGTCGTGGACCAGCCGCAGCGGGGAGTCGTTGGGCACGTGCCTGCGGCCCCACTCGAACAGGGCCCACACCACGGGCATGAAGTCCGTGCCCGCCTCGGTCAGCACGTACTCGTCGCGGCTGCGCTGACCCGGCTCCTGATAGGGCCTGCGCTCCAGCAGGCCGGCCCCGACCAGATCGGTCAGCCGCGCGGACGCGGCGGCCTTGGTCACCCCGACCCGGCGCCAGAAGTCCTCGAACCGCGTCGTGCCGTAGTAGGCCTCGCGCATGATGAGCATCCCGGATTTGGTGCCGACCAGCCCCATCGTCTTCTCGATCGGGCAGTGCCCCACCGCCGACCAGGCATCCCGATCAGCGAGCTTGCCCTGCAGCATTCCCACGGAATCAACCCCCTTTCTGAGTTGTTCCTACTATACCCAGGTGGTATATCTGGGTACATATAAGAATACTCAGCGTTGAGCATCAGGAGGCAGAGATGGCCGGATACACCGACCGGGATGCAGTCATCGTGGGTGCGGTCCGCACCCCCATCGGCAAGGGGAAGGCCGGCGGCGCGCTGCACGACGTCCTCCCCGCCGACCTGCTCGCACACAGCCTGCGCGAGCTCATCGCACGCACCGGGGTCGACCCCGCGCTGGTCGACGACGTCATCTCGGGCGCCGTGACGCAGGTGGGCGATCAATCCGTCAACATCTCCCGCAACGCCCTGCTGGGTGCCGGTTTTCCCGAGTCGGTACCCGGCACCACGGTGGACCGGCAGTGCGGCAGCAGCCAGCAGGCGATCAGCTTCGCCGCCCAGGGTGTGGTGGCCGGCGCCTACGACATCGTGATCGCCGGCGGCGTGGAGTCCATGTCACGCGTGCCGATGGGCAGCGCGGTACTGCCCGGCAGCGATCCGTTCGGGCTGGGGTTCGCCGAGCGGTACCCGGACGGCCTTGTCCCGCAGGGCATCAGCGCCGAGCTGATCGCCGCCAAGTGGAAGCTGTCGCGCACCGAACTCGACGAGTTCTCCGCCGCCAGCCACGAAAAGGCGGCCCGCGCCACCAAGGACGGGCTGTTCGAGGCCGAACTGGCCCCGATCGCCGGATTGTCGAGCGATGAGATCATCCGGCCCGGCAGCTCGGTGGAATCGCTGGCCGGCCTGAAACCCGCCTTCTACAACGAGGCGTACTCGGCCCGTTTCCCGCAGATCAACTGGGAGATCACCGCGGGCAACTCGTCGCCGCTGTCGGACGGCAGCGCGGCGGTGATGATCACCAGCGGCCAGACCGCCAAACGGCTCGGACTGCGGCCACTGGCGCGTATTCACACCACCACCGTGGTGGGCTCGGACCCGCTCTACATGTTGACCGGCGTCATCCCGGCCACCGAAAAGGTGTTGGCGCGTGCGGGTTTGGCGCTCTCCGACATCGACCTGTTCGAGGTGAACGAGGCCTTCGCCCCGGTGGTGCTGGCCTGGGCGCATGACGTCGGAGCCGATCTGTCGCGCACCAACGTCAACGGCGGAGCGATCGCGATCGGCCACCCGCTGGGCGCCAGCGGGGTGCGGATCATGACCACACTGGTCAACGCGCTGCAGCAGCGCGGCGGCCGCTACGGCCTGCAGACGATGTGTGAGGCCGGCGGCATGGCCAACGCCACCATCATCGAGCGGCTTTCCTGATCTCCGTCAGTACGGCGGGGCTTTGCCGCCTTCGCCGTTGAGCCGGCGTTCGGCGTTGATGCGTTGGGTGCGGGTTTGATCTCGCGTGCGTATCCGGGCGGGCATCTTAACGTCCCGGTTGACCCGCGGCGTGAGTGCCGGCCCGGCCGGTGGTGGTGTGGTCTGGGTTTGCCACTGCGGGAACAGGATCTGACCGAACGGCGTGGTGCGGTAGGTATGCCCGGTCGGGGCGGTCCAGGTGTGGCTGCCGTCGGGATGTTGAACGTCGGCCCAGCCACCCTCGGCCGCCGGGAGTGTCTTCAAGAGATGATGGCTTCGACATTTGGCACCGAGGTTGCCCGGATGGGTGGGCCCCTGCGGCCAGGGAATGGCATGGTCGAGATCGCAATGCTGCGCTGCGACACCGCAGCCGGGGAACATGCACTTCATATCGCGCAGCCGGACGAACGCGGCCAGTTTCGCCGGGATCCGGTAACGGCCCCGGCGCCGAGTGTGCCGGCGTCTGCGACGGGTTTCACGGTGGCGCCGGTGGCGATCAGTTCGGCCAACAACGGTGCGGGCACGATGCCGCCGCCGAGGATGACGGCGGGACTGCCGGTGACCTTGGGGGTGTGGTCGGCGCCGAAATCCTTGGGGTCGCCGTGTAGCCGTGGATCGCGGGGCGCATGGTGGTGCGGCGTCGTCGGCGGTGGTGTCCTCGGTGGGGAGTTGATCGGTGAGCAGGTGGATCACCACGCTGCTGGAGCGCGGGTCGGCGCCCGCGGCGGGGCAGTCGGCGGTACCGCACAGGCAGGTGAGTCGCTGGGCGCCGGCCGCCAACGCGCCGAGGGCATCCGAGCGCCGTTGGGCCATGGTGCGCGGATCGGCGTCGCATACGGTGCCGGCGATCTCGGTCAGCGTCTTCTTCAGCATGGCGGCGTCGGTGGCCAGCAGCCGGCCCCAGATCGACACCGTGCCGTTGGGATCGTCGGGGTCACCGAAGTTGACGTCCCGGCCGCGGGCACCGTGGCGGGCACGCCGGACCGCGGCGGGATCGAATTTCTCCACCCACACATCGATGGCCTGCTCGGCCTTGTCCACCGACAGGGTTCCGTAGCTGCGGGCCGTTCCGGCCAGCGCCGCGTCGACCAACGCCAGCGCCTCGGGGTCGATGACGAGCTGGGTGCGCCAGGTGATGGTGGCTGTCACCTTCGCCGAGATCTCGCCCCGCGCAAACTCGTCCGCGACTTTCGGAAGCCGCTCGCGTAGGGCGTGTGCGATGCGCATCTGGGCCGAGGCGGCGTGGCGCCCCAGATTGCACGCCGCACCGACCGCCGCGGTCGCGATCTCCCACCCGTCGATGGCCAGGTGCGCGCGGGCATCGTCCTCGTCATCGCAGTGCCGGGCCACGATCTCGCCGATGAGAGCCAGACGTTCGGCCGCCGCGACCGCCTCGGCGCGGGTCTTGTTCTCCAGTGCGTCGATCAGCGCGGCGTCGGTCAGTGACGGCAGATCGAGCAATGCGAACATACATTCGACACTACCCTTATCACCGCAGGTCGGCAACGGTTTTCGAGAGTCGCTGAATTGTCGCTCACCAGGCGGGCAAACACCGCACGGTCGACAGGCGACTACGCGCGGACCAGCTCGAAGAGCGGGATCGACCGCGTGGTCTTGGCCTGGTATTCGGCGAACACCGGCGCGAGTTCGGTGACCCTCGGATAGGTGGCGTCACGTTCGGCGGCGGGCAGTTCCCGGGCCGTGGCGTCGTAGGCGTCGGTACCCACCTCGATACGCACCTGCGGGTTGACCCGCAGATTGTGCACCCACGCCGGGTCCTTCGGCGCGCCGGCATAGGACCCGATGATGATCATCTTCCCGTCGATGGTCAGGTAGGCCAGCGGCGACATTCTCGGCTTGCCGGACTTGGCGCCGGTGGTGTGCAACAGCAACAGGGTGCCGTCCCCGAACGCCGCCACCTTTCCGCCGTTGGCGCGAAACTCCTCGACGATATTGCGGTTGAAGTCGTGCATGGCCGCCGTGTCGTTCACGAGGTTCTCTTTGTCGATCTCGGTCATGCCTTCTCGAGCTCTTCGGGTTTGGCGTCTATTCCCGATTCCTTGCGCTGCTGCGCGGTGATCGGCGCCGGAGCATCGGTCAGCGGATCGACCCCGCCGCCGGACTTCGGGAAGGCGATCACCTCGCGGATCGAGTCCACCCCGGCCAGCAGCGCGACGATCCGGTCCCAGCCGAACGCGATGCCGCCGTGCGGGGGTGCACCGAAGGTGAAGGCGTCCAACAGGAATCCGAACTTTGCCGCAGCCTCATCGTGGTCGATGCCCATCATCGCGAACACCCGTTCCTGGATGTCGCGCCGATGGATACGGATCGACCCGCCGCCGATCTCGTTGCCGTTGCACACGATGTCGTAGGCATCGGCCAGCGCGGTGCCCGGATCGGTGTCGAAGGTGTCCTCGGATTCGGGCTTGGGTGCGGTGAACGCGTGGTGCACCGCGGTCCAGGCGCCCGAGCCGACCGCGACGTCGCCCGATGCGGTGGCCTCATCGGTGCCCTCGAACAGCGGCCAGTCCACCACCCAGGTGAACGCCCACGCGTCCGGATCGATCAGGTCCTGGCGTTTGGCGATCTCGATGCGGGTGGCGCCCAGCAGGGCCCGCGCCCCCTTCGCCGGGCCGGCCGAGAAGAAGATGCAGTCCCCCGGCGACGCACCCACGTGCGCGGCCAGGCCGTCGCGCTCGGCGTCGGTCAGGTTCTTGGCGACCGGGCCGGTGAGCGTTCCGTCCTCGCCCACCAGCACGTAGGCCAGCCCCTTGTGGCCGCGCTGCTTGGCGAACTCCTGCCAGCCGTCCAGCGTCCGGCGCGGCTGCGACCCACCACCGGGCATCACCACCGCCCCCACGTACGGGGCCTGGAACACCCGGAACGTGGTGTCCTTGAAGTACTCGGTGCACTCGACCAGCTCCAGACCGAAGCGCAGATCGGGCTTGTCGGAACCGAATCGGCTCATCGCCTCGGCGTAGCTGATCCGCGGGAGCGGCAGCGGCAGGTCGTACCCGACCAGTGCCCACAACGCGCGCAGCACCTCCTCGGAGACCGCGATGACGTCGTCGGCGTCGACGAAGCTCATCTCCATGTCGAGCTGGGTGAACTCGGGCTGGCGGTCGGCGCGGAAATCCTCGTCGCGGTAGCAGCGGGCGATCTGGTAGTAGCGCTCCATGCCCGCCACCATCAGCAGCTGCTTGAACAGCTGCGGGCTCTGCGGCAGTGCGTAGAACGATCCGGGCTGCAGCCGGGCGGGCACCAGGAAGTCGCGGGCCCCCTCGGGGGTGGAGCGCGTCATCGTCGGTGTCTCGATCTCGACGAAATCGTGTCCGGCCAGCACTCCGCGCGCGGCGGCGTTCACCTTGGACCGCAGCCGGATGGCGTTGCCCGGCCCTTCCCGGCGCAGGTCGAGGTAGCGGTATTTCAGCCGGGCCTCTTCGCCCGCGGTCTCGTCGAGTTGGAACGGCAGCGGCGCACTCTCGCCGAGCACGGTCAGCGAGGTGGCGTTGACCTCGATCTGGCCGGTGGGAATCTCGGAGTTCTCGTTGCCCTCGGGCCGGGTCTCGACCACACCGGTCACCGCGACGCAGAATTCGGCGCGCAACCGGTGCGCGGCGGCGAGCACCTCGGCGTCGCGGAACACCACCTGGGAGACGCCCGACGCATCGCGCAGGTCGATGAAGATCACCCCGCCGTGGTCACGGCGACGTGCCACCCAGCCCGCCAGCGTCACCGTCTGACCGGCGTCGGAGGCCCGCAACGAACCGGCGGCATGACTGCGCAGCACAAAAACTCCTAGTGAGAGACCTGATGATGACTGCAACAGTGTAGAGGTCGCATGCACGGCGGCAGCTGGGCGATCCACTGCCTGCCGCTCTGGCAGGCCGTCGCCATTATGCGCAGTATTATGCGCACACACTCATTAAAGTGCACAAATGCACAGAATTCTGCGAGGCTGACATGGACCTTAGCCATCCGATACGAGCCGTGATTCCGACTCTCGATGGACCAGTTCTTGAGGTCCTGTCCCGCACCACACGGTCCCTTACTGGCCGTGAAGTGCAGCAATTAACCCGGGCAGGCTCACCAAACGGCGTGCGGTTGGCGCTCGCCCGGTTAGCCGACCAAGGCGTCGTCCACGCCGAGCAACGCTCGACCGCCGTCTATTACACGGCCAACCGCGACCATCTCGCGTGGCCCGCGGTGGAAAGCCTCACCGCCATGCGGAGCACGCTGATCCAGCGTATTCGCGACGAGCTGTCAACCTGGCGGCCCGCTCCTCTTCATGCCTCGCTATTTGGGTCCGCTGCACGGGGAGACGCCGATTCCGCATCCGATATCGATGTCCTGATCATTCGGCCAGACGACGTGGCGGAGGACGATCCGTCATGGGACGAACATGTCGACCGGCTACGTCAACACGTCGACAGGTGGACAGGAAACCGTTGCCACGCATTCGAAATCGATCGACATCGCCTTGGTGAGCATGTGGAAGCCAAGGATCCGCTGGTCGACTCGTGGCTCCGCGACGAGATTCGACTAGCCGGCGATGACTTGCACGCCGTCGTGCGGCATCTCCCGATTGAGGGAGGCAAACGGTGAGCCCCCGGCCCGGCGGCAGAATCGAGCAATGTAGCGCGTCGGAAGCTCTCGCTCGACTGGACCAAGCAAAAGCATTCCTTGATGTCGCCGAACTGGCCGGCGGCGAGAGCGACCCACTGGCTACACCCGGTGTTGCGGCCGCACTGGCCGTCCTCGCCGGGATCGCCGCCTGCGATGCAGTGTGCTGCGCGGTCCTCGGACAACGCTCTCGCGGACAAGATCACCGCCAAGCAGCGACCTTGCTCCGCCAGATCACACCCGACGGGCGGACCTTGGCGCTCGACCTTGAGCGTCTACTCGCAATCAAGGATGACGCCCACTACGGCACACTGCATATCAGTACACAACGCACCAAAACAGCACTCAGACAAGCTCGCCGCCTCGTGGACGCCGCCGCAGTTCACACCCGCTGAGATTCCCAGCGATCACCAGTACCTTGGCGACGGTGAACTCCCCCATCGCGGTCATCGGCCCCGGCGCCATCGGATCCACCGTCGCCGCCCTGCTCCACGATGCCGGCCGGCCCGTGCTGTTGGCCGGCCGCACCCCGCGCGACTCGATCGAGGTACGGCCCGACCACCGGGCACCGATCGTGGTGCCCGGCCCGGTGCACACCGACCCCGCGACCGTCGACGGTCCGGTGCAGGTGGTGTTCCTCGCGGTCAAGGACACCCAGAACGAACAGGCCGGCGCCTGGCTGACCCGGCTGTGCGGCACCGGCACCGTGGTGTGCGCCCTGCAGAACGGCGTCGAACAGGTCGAGCGGGTGGGCAGATTCTGCGACCCCGAACGGGTGGTGCCCGCGGCCGTGTGGATCTCCTCGGAGACGCAGCCGGAAGGCTGGGTGCGGGTCCGCACCCAGACCCGACTGGTGTTGCCGGACACGGCCGCGGCGGGCACCGTGGCTCGGACGCTGGACGGGACCGGGATCGACGTCGAACTCGATCCGGACTTCAGCACCGCGGCCTGGCGCAAGTTGCTGGTGAACGCGGTGGTCGGATTCATGGTGCTGGCCGGCCGGCGCGCGGGCATGTTCCGCCGCGACGATGTGGCCGAGCTGGCCCGCCGGTATCTGGCCGAATGTCTCGCGGTGGCGCGGGCCGATGGCGCGGATCTCGGCGACGGGGTGATCGAGGAGATCGTCGGGATGCTGGCTTCGGGGCCGGTCGATCTCACCACGTCGATGCTCACCGACCGGCAGGCCGGCCGACCGCTGGAATGGGACGTCCGCAACGGCGTCATCGCACGAATGGCCGCGGCGCACGGGCTGGCCGCCCCGATCAGCGAGGTGTTGGTGCCGCTGTTGGCCGCCGCGGGCGACGGGCCGGGGTGACCGGCCGGTAGACACCTTCACCTATGGTGTCTACCCATGGCGCGGACCTACGAATGTGAACGGGTCGGGCTGGACTTCGTCGACCACGCACCGTTCCGCTTCGTCAGCACCGTCGACCTGGCGATCACGCCCGAGCAACTGTTCGAGGTGCTCGCCGACGAGACCTCCTGGCCACACTGGGCCACGGTGATCACCGATGTGCGCTGGACCAGTCCGCAACCGCGTGGCGTCGGCACCACCCGCACCGTCACCATGCGTGGCTTCATCGTCGGCGAAGAGGAGTTTCTCGCCTGGGAGCCGTTCTCCCACATGGCTTTCCGATTCAACACCAGCACATCGAACGCGATCTCGGCCTTCGCCGAGGACTATCACGTAGTCGAAACCGGCGAGGGCTGCCGGCTGACCTGGGTGATGGCGATGAAGCCGAGCGGCCTGGCCGGGCGGGTCGGCATGACGCTGGGGCAACCGGTGATGGCCTGGCTGTTCCAGCGGTTCCTGCACAACCTGCGCCGCTATACCGATGAGCGGTACCCGGTTCAGTAGAGCCCGTCCCAGGCCGCCCGCCTGACCACGTCCGGATCGGCCACGGTCTCATCGCGGGTGGAGCGGATCACCCTGGTCAGGCGGTGCTCCTCGGTGTAGTGCGGCCACTCCGCCACCTGTGCCGTCGCGAAATCCAGCCAGGTCCGCTGCATCCGCCGCCCGACCGAGGGTTGCACCCGGCGGCCGAGGGGATGCAGTTTGCGGCCCAGATACGAGCCGTAGCTGTGCTGGATGTGCACGATCTCGCTGCCATGGGTGGCGCCGAGCCCGAGCGCCTTGAGCGTCCAGGTGGTGTGGTCGAACCGGTACACGTGGGTGTCCGCATGCCGGCTGTAGGCATCGGAGAAGGCCCAGGTCGGCGCGCCGAACATGACGTCGGACCCGAACGCGATCAACGCCCGGCGGCGCGGAAACGCCGGATAGGCGCCCAGCACCCGGTCCCTGGCCTGCGGCGCGTTCCGGTGGAAGTAGCTCTCCACACCGTCGAGGGTGGTCGGCAGCATCGGGGGTTTACCCCACGCGAACATCGACGCCTCGTGACTGTTGGTGCCCACGATCAGCGGTATCGGCGACACCGCGCCCGCCCTCGCGGCGTCGATCGGGTGCAGCGGCAACAGGTCCACGCCGTGGGTCAGCCCGTAGGCCAACGTGGGCGTCTGCTCGGCGCTCTCCAGTTGGAGTTGACCGGCGGCCCGCCGCAACTGCCGCTGCGGCAGGGCCTTGAGCACCTGCGCCCCGACGCCGAGCAGGTGCATGAACCGCCGGGCCTGCCGGGCCCTGGTCTCGCGGTCGGCGATCAGCGGCAGAGCCGGGCTCTGCGCGATCGCCCTGGCGAACAGGCCCTTGGCGGCGGGGCTGGCCAGCAACGCCAGCACCGAGGTCGCACCGGCGGACTCGCCGAACACCGTCACCCGCCGCGGATCCCCGCCGAACGCGTCGATGTTGTCGCGCACCCAGCGCAGCGCGGCGATCTGATCGCGCAGGCACAGGTTGTCGTCGAACCCGTCGCCGAGGTCGCCGAGGTCGAATCCGCCGAACACGCCGAGCCGGTAGGTGACGTTGACGACCACGACGTTGCCGTTGGCGGCCAGCCTCGACCCGTTGTACAGCTGCAGCTGCCCGGCGCCGTACACGAACGCGCCGCCCGGAATCCACACCATCACCGGCAGCGAACCCCGCGTGTCGGGCGACCAGACCGTGACGGTCAGGCAGGCCTCGTCACGAATCTTGGGGTCGTCGCGGCCGCCGCCGACGAACGAACGGCCTTGTGGCGGCAACGGGCCGTGATCGATCGCGTCGTGCACCCCCGTCCACGGCCACAACGGTTGTGGCGCCAGGAAGCGCCGCTGACCGACGGGTTGTTGGGCGTAGTGAACACCTCGCCACACGCCGACACCGTCTTCGACGGTGCCGCGTAGCCGCCCCAGCGAGGTGTGGGCGATGGTCGAATGTTCCGCGACGACGGACACGCCTGAATCGTAGTGTGGCAAGCTGAACGGGCTGTCGAGTACGACCTACCGGCGAATGCGATGGAGCGATGCGATGACCTTCAACGAGGGTATGCAGATCGACACGAGCACCACGTCGAGCAGCGGCGGCGGCCGCGGGCCCGGCCGCGGTATGGCCATCGGCGGTGGGATCGGTGGCCTGCTGATCGTCGTGGTGGCGATGTTCCTCGGCATCGACCCCGGCACGCTCATGCCGCAGCAGCAGCAAATCGGCACCGAGGGCTCCGACGCCCAGGGATTCGACCTGAGCCAGTGCAAGACCGGCGCCGACGCCAACAACATCGTGCAGTGCCGGGTGGTCGCCACCGGCAACTCGGTCGACGGCGTGTGGCAGCAGCTCCTCAAGGGGTACCAGCGCCCGCAGGTCCGGCTGTTCAGCGGACAGGTGCAGACCGGATGCGGGCCCGCCACCAGCGATGTCGGACCGTTCTACTGCCCGGTCGACCAGACCGCCTATTTCGATACCGACTTCTTCGAGGTGCTCAAGACGCAGTTCGGTTCCAGCGGAGGCCCGTTGGCCCAGGAGTACGTGGTCGCCCACGAGTTCGGTCACCACGTGCAGAACCTGCTCGGGGTGCTGGGCCGCGCCCAGCAGGATCCCGAGGGGGCGACCGGCGCCGGGGTTCGGACCGAGTTGCAGGCCGACTGCTACGCCGGTGTCTGGGCCCATTACGCCTCGGTGACCAAACAGGAGAGCACCGGTGTTCCGTTCCTGGAACCGTTGAGCGACAAGGACATCGCCGACGCACTGTCGGCGGCCTCATCGGTGGGCGACGACCGCATCCAGCAGCAGTCCACCGGCCGGGTGAATCCGGAGGCCTGGACCCACGGTTCGTCCGAGCAACGCCAGAAGTGGTTCACCGAGGGGTACCGGACCGGCGACCCGAACAAGTGCGACACCTTCGCATCGAATGACCTCGGGTAGGCGCCCGCTCGAACCCGACACCAAGGACTGGACCTGGGTGCTGTCCCGGGCCTGCCCGGAATGCGGATTCGAGGCGGCCACCACGCCGCCAGGCCAGGTGCCCGCCAGGATCCGCGACGATGCCGCGGCGTGGGTAGCGCGGCTGGGCCGGCCCGGTGCCGCGGCCCGGTCCAGACCGGACAGGTGGTCGGTCCTCGAGTACGGCTGCCACATCCGCGATGTGCACCGAATCTTCGAGCACCGCGTCCGGCTGATGCTGACCGAACTCGCCCCGCGGTTCCCCAACTGGGATCAGGACGCCACGGCGGTCGCCGACGACTACGGATCCCAGGATCCCGCCGTCGTCGCCACCGAGCTGTTCGACGCCGCGTCCGCGGTGGCCGGCACCTATGACGAGGTGACCGGCGCGGGCTGGGCACGCCGCGGCCTGCGCAGCAACGGCAGCGAGTTCACCGTGGCCTCGATCGCGCTCTACCACCTGCACGACGTCGTGCACCACGCGCACGACGTCGCCGATATGTGACGCAGCCCATAGCCGAGCCCTGTCACGGTCTGCCTGCCCGACGGTGTCTGAGAGTGTGACCACCGAGAGCCAGGAGGCAGGACTGAACGCGACCAAGGTTTTCGCCGAGCACCGTCCACTGCTGTTCACGCTGGCCTACGAGATTCTGGGCAGCGCCGCCGACGCCGAGGACGTGGTGCAGGAAAGCTACCTGCGCTGGATCAACGCGGGCGAGGTCACCCACCCGCACGCCTACCTGGTGCAGATCGTCACCCGGCAGTCCCTCAACGCGCTGCGCGCGGGCAGGCGCCGCCGCGAGGACTACGTCGGCAACTGGCTGCCCGAGCCGATCCAGACCGCCCCCGACGTCGGCGAGGACGCGGTGCTCGCCGAATCGGTGTCGATGGCGATGCTGCTGGTGCTTGAGACGCTCGGCCCCGATGAGCGGGTGGTCTTCATCCTCGCCGAGGTGTTCGGCTACACCCATCCCGAGATCGCCCGCGTGGTGGGCAAGACCGATACAGCGGTACGCCAGATCGCCCACCGCGCACGCGAACACGTACGCGCCCGACGACGGCGGTTCACGCCGGACGCGCGGGCCGCCCGCGACACCGTCGAGAAGTTCCTGCAAGCCGCCCACACCGGCGACATCGACGGCCTCGTCGCGGTCATGGCGCCCGACGTCGTCGCGCTGTCCGATGGCGGCGGGCAGGTCTCGGCGGCGCGCCGCCCCGTCGTCGGGGCAGCGCGCGTCGCACATTTCATCGCGGGGCTGGCCCAGGGCGCCATGGCCGGGTGCGACCTCGAGTTGGACACCTACAACGCCCAGCCTGCCGTCCTGTTCCGCCGCGTCGGTGTTCTCGACTCGATCCTGCTCATCGAGGTGACCGACGGATCGGTCACCGGCCTGTACGCGATCCGCAATCCGGACAAGCTCCGCGACGCGAATTCCCATCGCATGTTGACCCGACACCAGGAGGATTGATGCAGACCGTCACCGTCGAACGCACCATCGCCGCCCCGTCTGACACGGTATTCGAATTCCTGAGCAATGCAGGCAATTTCACTCGTTCGCCGCTGGTGCTGCATCAGCGGTTGGCCGAGCCCGGCCGCGAAGCCCCGTACGGACCGGGCGCGCTGCGGATCCTGGTCTGGGTGATCGGGGTGTTCCGGGAGCGGATCACCGCCTACGACGCGCCCCACTCGTTCGAGTACTCGGTCGAACGCAGTTTCCCGCCGTCCGAGCACCGGCACGGCCGGGTGACCTGCACCGCGGTCCCCGGCGGCACCCACGTCGTGTGGACCACCACGTTCCGGGTGAAGCTGCCCGTGCTCGGTGCGGCGATGACCCGTTGGGTCGGTAAACCGATGCTCGCCAAGGTGTTCAACGATGTGCTGGACGCCGCGGGCACCGACCTGACCCTAGAGCCGCGACTGCGCGGAGATGCCGGTGTCGGTGGTCCGTAGCGGGCGGATCAACGCGTCCTGGGCGAACGATGCCAGCAGCTCACCGTCCTCGGTGTGCACCGTACCCCGCACATACGACATGCCCGCACCGACCTGCGTGCTTTCATGGGAGTAGAGGATCCACCCGTCCCAGCGGACCGGCTCGTGAAAGCTCACGGTGACGGTCATCGGCGCGGTCGAGACCGTCAGGTGCGCCTGCGCGGTGCCGATCCCCTCGTGGGCCCGCATGGTGGTCGAAATACCCAGGTGCCCGGTGAAATACGCGATCAGCGCCTTGGCCAGGTCGTCGCGGGCCGGGATCGGGTCGTAGTGCAGCCAGGCATACAGTTCCGGCGGGCCGACCTCGTCGGGGCTGTTCACGTCGACCACGTCGACCAGGCGCAGTTCCCGTCCGGTCATCGGCATCTCGGCGAGGTTGGCGTCGGCCGGGCCCGCCACATCGGGCCGCGGCAGGTGGTGGCGGATCACGTCACCGGACGGCACGTCGGTGAAGACCGTGACGGTGATGCAGCGCTTGCCGTTCTGCGATGCGGAGACCACGGCAGTGGCGGTGGACCGGCCTTCGCTGATCACGTCGAGGTCGAGTTCGACCGGCGGGCCGACCGTTACGGCACGGGCGAACACCGCATGGGCCGACCGCACCGACTTGTCCGGGAAACGCTTCGCCGCGGCGACGATCGCCGCGCCCAGGATCTGGGTGCCCTCGACCACCTGCCGTTCATCGGCACCGGCGATGCCGGTTGGCACGGTGAACCGGTTCTCCCCCGCCGGTTCGGCGTCGAACAGGTCCAGCAGCGTCTGCAGCGTCCACTGGGTCGATTCGGCGGATTCGGTGGTCATGGTCATCCCTTTCTGATCACGGTGTCGGTGAATTCGGAAAGTGTCTGTGGCGCGGCGAAATCGGTGAACCAGACGTAGAAGCGTTCGACGCCCTTGGCGGTGAGCCCGGCGAAATGCTCGGCCATCTCGGCGGCATCGCCGCACACCAGCCCGGTTCCCAGGTGCCCGAAGAGCCGGGCGCTGCGCTCGGTGACGGTCTCGCGGTCCGCCCCGGAGCCCACGAAGCCGACCATCTGCTGTAGCGACACCCGGGCCGCACCCGCGGCGGGCAGCAGCCGGGGCAGCCGGTCGAGTTGATGCGACGGGATGTTCCACCAGTCCGCGTAGGTGCGGACAAGTTCCATGGTGCGCTTCCCGGTTCCACCGAGCACCAACGGAATTCGATGGGACGGCCGGGGCACTTGTGCGTCGTCGCCGTCCCAGTACCCGCGCAGCAGGGCGAGATCGCGGGCCAGGCGGCTCACCCGGGCGACGGCGTCGTCGGCGCCGTCGATACCGAACCGCTCGAATTCCTGCGGCCAGGATCCAGACCCGAGGCCCAGCTCGAACCGGCCGCCGCAGGCCGCGGACAGCGTGACGGCCTGCTTGGCCAGCACGGCCGGGTGGCGGAACCCGTCGCACAGCACCAGGTGCCCGATCCGCAGCCGTTCGGTGCGGGCCGCCACCCAGGTGGCGATCGTCATCGCCTCCCAGATGTCCTGGTGGGTGGCCCCTGGCGCCTCCAGATGGTCGATGAACGCGATGCCGTCGAACCCGGCCTGCTCGGCCACCGTGGCGCGTTCCACGATGCCGTCCACACCCAGCCGCACCTGGGGCAGAAACAGGAACCACTCGGTCATCGGCCCGCCGATCGCTCTACTAGACTGGTAATGTCATTTCCGGTTTTGTCGAACACTACTCTCCTAGGAGGCGAACATGCCGTCCCGCGTCCTCGACTATCCGGTATTCGACGCCGACAACCACTTCTACGAGCCCAAGGAAGCGCTGACCCAGTTCCTGCCGGAGCACCGCAAGGGCGTCATCGACTACATCGACGTCAGAGGCCGGACCAAGATCGTGGTCCGCAACCACATCAGTGACTACATCCCCAACCCGACGTTCGAAGTGGTCGCCCGCCCCGGCGCGCAGGAGGAGTACTTCCGGCACGGCAGCGGCGGCAAGAGCTTCCGCGAGGTGATGGGAAAGCCGATGAAGGCGATCCCGGCATTCGGCGATCCGCAAGCGCGCCTTGAGGTTCTCGACAGCCTCGGCCTGGACTACAGCCTGATGTTCCCGACCCTGGCCAGCCTCGTCGAGGAGCGGATGAAGGACGACCCCGATCTGATCCTCGACGTCATCCATGCGCTCAACCAGTGGATGTATGAAACCTGGCAGTTCGACTACGAGAACCGGATCTTCTCCACACCGGTGATCAACCTGGGCGTCGTCGACCGCGCCCTCGAAGAACTGCAGTGGTGCCTGGAACGCGGCGCCAAGACCGTGCTGGTCCGGCCGGCGCCGGTGCCCGGCTACCGCGGCACCCGGTCACTGGGCTTCGCCGAGTTCGACCCGTTCTGGGACGCTTGCGTCAAGGCCGGCATCCCGGTGTGCATGCACGCCTCGGACAGCGGCTACGCCGAGTACCTCAACGACTGGGAACCGGCCGAGGAGTTCCTGCCGTTCAAGCCGACCTCGTTCCGCATGGTGGCGATGGGCAAACGGCCGATCGAGGACACCATGGCCGCCCTGGTCTGCCACGGCGCGCTGACCCGCAACCCGGATCTGCGCATCCTGTCCATCGAGAACGGCGCATCCTGGGTGCCCCACCTGTTCCACCAGTTCAAAGACGTGTACTCGAAAATGCCGCAGGAGTTCGACGAGGATCCGATCCAGGCCTTCAAGCGCGGGGTCTACGTCGCACCGTTCTGGGAGGACGACTTCAACGAGATGGCCGGACTGTGCGGCATCGACCGCATCATCTTCGGTTCGGACTGGCCACATCCCGAGGGGCTGGCCGACCCGATCAACCTGGTCGGGGACCTGCAGGCGCAGGGCCTCGGCGAGCAAGGAGTGCGAAAGGTGATGGGCGGCAATATGGTCGATCTGTTCGGGGTGCCCGCCCAGAAGGTGCACAAGCCCGACGCACCCGCGCTGGTGCTCGGCTGATGACCGAGGTGGCGAACCCGGAACGGATGCTGTTCGCATCGACCGCACAGGCGTTCCTGGACAAGGAAGTACCGCTGAGCCGCGTGCGTCAGCTCAACACCGACGGTCTGTCCTTCGACCCCGGATGGTGGGGACGGGCGGCCGAACTCGGCTGGGCCGGCCTGCTGGTGCCCGAGGAACTCGGCGGCGGCAGCGTGTCGGGGAACGGCGTGGCCGATCTGGCCCTGGTGGCCGAGCAGGCCGGTCGTGCGGTGGCACCGGGCCCGCTGCATCCGGTCAGCGTCGTGCTGGCCGGGCTGGCCGAAGCACCAAGCGGGCATGAGGAATTGATCGAGTCGCTGGTTTCCGGCGAGTCGGTGGCGTCCTGGGCGGTCTATGAGCCCCATCAGCCGTTCACCCCCCTCCAGGCGGCCACCACCGCGACCCGTACCGCATCGGGCTTTCGGATCGACGGCACCAAGGACCGCGTCGAGGCGGGAGACAACAGCGGTGCGGTGCTGATGACCGCCACCTGCGACGGACAGCTGCGACAGTTCCTCGTCCCCACCGACTCCCCCGGCGTGACGGTCACCCCGCAGGCATCGGTGGATATGGTCAAGCGCCACGCCAGGGTGCGGTTCGACGGTGTCGAGGTCGACGAGTCGGCCGCGGTGGGCACCGTCGAGCAGACCCCGGCGATCATCGAACATCAGCGCCAGATCGCCCTGGTACTGCAATGCGCGGAGACGGTCGGGATTCTCGACGTGGTGCTGACCATGACCAATCAGTGGCTGTTCGACCGGCACAGTTTCGGGCGCCCGCTCGCCTCCTATCAGGCGCTCAAGCACCGTGCCGCGGATATGAAGATGTGGTTCGAGGCGTGCCGGGGCACCACCGCCGGCGCCGTCGCCGCGGTGGCAGGCCGCTCGGCGGACGCCGAACTGTCGGTCAGCGTCGCCAAAGCCTATGTGGCCGAACGTGCTCCGGTGATGTTGCAGGACTGCGTGCAGTTACATGGTGGCATCGGGGTCACCTGGGAGCACGACCTGCATCTGTATCTGCGGCGGGTCGCGCTTAACCGCGCGATGTTCGGATCGCCCGAGGACCACCACCGCGCGGTGTATGCGCTGAGCCGCAAGAAGACCCACTCCGAGGAGACCCACCCATGACCGATACCGCGATCTCGGCGGGCACCACGGAATCGGTGGCCGAGTTCGCCGCCAGGGCCCGCGCCTGGCTGGCCGAGAACATGCCGAGGATCGACCCGGAGAATCCGCCGTTCTCGGTGCGCGCCGAAACCGAATCCTGGGAACGGGCCAAGGAGCTGCAGAAGCGGCTGCACCAGGGCGGCTTCGCCGGAATCTGCTTCCCGCGCGAGTACGGCGGCCTTGGGCTCGATCTCTCGTACCAGAAGGCGTTCAACGACGAATGCGTGTTCTACGAGATGCCGCTGATCCTCAACACGCCGTCGTTCACCATATGCGGCGCAACGCTTCTCGACATGGGCAGCGAAAGCCAGAAACGGGACCGCATTTCGGCCGCGATCCGCGGCGAGGAGATCCTGGTGCAGTTGCTCAGCGAGCCCAACGGCGGTTCCGATCTGGCCGGTGTGATCACCCGCGCCGACCGCCGCGACGACGGCACCTGGGTGATCAACGGCGCCAAGACCTGGAGCACCAGCGCCTTCGCCGGTGACTACGGACTCATGCTGGCTCGCACCGACTGGACCGTGCCCAAACACGAGGGCCTGACCATGTTCCTGGTGCCGCTCGACGCGGCGGGCATCACGATGCGCCGGATCAAGGAAGTCAACGGTAACGAGGAGTTCTGCGAGGAGTTTTTCGACGGCCTCGAGCTCCCCGCGGATGCAGTGGTAGGTGAGGTCAACGACGGGTGGACGGTGGCCTCGCGCCAGCTCCACCACGAACGGCGCGCCGTCGGCGGCGGCTCCGAGTTCGCCAGCGGCACCGGCGCCGAGAACGCCAATGAGATGCCGCCCGACCACATCGGGCTGGCCGAGGCCACCGGGCAGGGCGACGATGCCAGGGTGCAGGATCTGGCCGGACGCGCGCTGGTGCGGCGAATCGTCAAGAAACAGCTCATCGATCACGTCGGCACGGCCATCGGCAACGGGTCGCTGCCACCGAATGCCGGCACCTTGATCCGGCTGTTTCACGCCGAGACCACCGAACTCGAGGTCGATACCGCCCTGGCCATCGCGGGCACGGCCGGGGTCGTCGACGAGGGCTCGGAGGATGATCCGGAGTTGGCCGGGCTGCTGGATATCGGCGTGCGGTACCTGTCCCGGCAGACCGGCTCGCTGGGCGGCGGGACATCGGAGATGGCCCGCAACGTGATCGGTGAGCGGATCCTCGGGTTCCCGCGTGAGCACGCCGCCGACCGCGGGGTCCCGTTCAATCAGGTCAAGCGCTAGAACAGCATCGGTTGCGCGGGCGTCTCGGGTTCGGGTCGCCGACGTACCCGCGCGGTGGGCGCCGGACCGCTCAACCCGTACCGGGCCACCAGCGGCGCCACCCGGGTTCGCAGCACATCGCGATAGTCGGCAGGAAGATAGGCCCCACTCCGGTACAGCCTCCGGTACGGCCCGACCAGCTCGGGATGTTCACGCCGCAGCCAGGACATGAACCAGCCCCTGGTCGCCCCACGCAGATGCAGGCCGAACACGGTCACGCCGTTGGCCCCCGCCGCCGCGATCCGGGCCAGCAGGTCGTCGAGATGTTCGGCCGAATCGGTGAGATACGGCAGCACCGGCGCAACCATCACGTGGCAGTCCAGCCCCGCGTCGCGGATCGCGGCGATCAGACCCAGGCGGGCCTGCGGCGTGGGTGTGCCGGGCTCGATGCCATGGTGCAGGTCGGCGTCGCCGATCGCCAGTGATACCGCGACGCTCACCTCGACCCGTCGCGAGGCCTCGGCGATCAACGGCAGATCGCGGCGCAGCAAGGTCCCTTTGGTCAAGATCGAGAACGGCGTATACGAATCCGCCAGCGCCGCAATGATTCCTGGCATCAACGCGTAGCGGCCCTCGGCGCGCTGATAGGGATCGGTGTTGGTGCCAAGCGCCACCGCCTCGTGCGTCCACGACCGTCGCCCCAGCTCCCGGCGCAGGACCTCGGCCACGTTGGTCTTGACCACGATCTGGGTGTCGAAATCCGTACCGGAATCCAGCTCGAGATATTCATGGGTGGGCCGCGCGAAGCAGTATCGGCACGCATGACTGCAACCGCGGTAGCCGTTGACCGTGTACCGGAACGGCAGCATCGACGCGGCAGGCACCTTGTTGAGCGCCGATTTGCACAGCACCTCATGGAACGTGACGCCCTCGAACTGCGGCGAGCGCACGCTGCGGACGAAACCGACCCGCTGCAGACCGGGCAATGCGCCGTCGTCCACGCCGACCGCCTGACCGTCCCACCGCATACCGCCATCGAACGCTTGTTCGACAATTCTGTCAATCCAGCGCGCGGGGACGCGGCGTCACGCCAGTCGTGACAGCGAGGCCTCACGCGTCGACGCCCGCACCACCAGCACCGGCTCGGTCCGCCGCTGCCCTGGCGACGCACCGGAGAGCACACCGGCCAACAGCTCAACCGCGTCGCGGCCCATATCGAAGGCGTGCGATTCGATCGAGGTCAGCGGCACGTGCATCTCCGAGGTCAGGGCGATGTTGTTGAAGCCGACCAGCGATACGTCCTCGCCGACCCGAAACCCATGATCGCGGATCGAGCCGGCGGCGCCGATCGCGGCGAAGTCGTTCACCGCGAACAGCGCCGTCGGCGGTGACGGCGCGTCGAGCATCCGGTCCGCGGCGTCATGGCCGCCGCGGCTGTCCAGCCCGGTGAACACGATGTTGTCAGCGGGCACCTCGATGCCGGCCTCCCGGAATCGGTCGACAAAGCCTGCGGGCCGGTCGATTCCGGTGCTCGCGTGGGCGAGTCCCCCGATGATCCCCACCCGGCGATGCCCCAGCCCGAGGAGATGCTCGGCCGCCAGCCGGCCGCCGAGATAGTTGTCACAGGTGGCCGCGGGATAGTCGGCGACGCTTCGGTTCACCAGGACGAACGGCACCTCGCGCCGGCTCAGTTCCTCGAGCACCGTGTGGTCGTCGGACCGCGCATCGCCCAGGATCAGCCCGTCGACCCGGCGGTCCAGCATCATCTCGATCCGCCCACGCTGATCCGCCACCTCGTCCTGGGTGTTCGCCACGAACGCCGTCAGGCCCCGCTCCGCTGCGGCGGACTCGATGCCCTCGTACACCGTGGCCAGGACGACGTCGCTCAGCCGGGGAACCAGCACGCCGATCAGGTTGGTGCGCCTGGTCCGCAGGCTGGCCGCGTGCGGGTTCTGCCGGTAGTTCACCTCCGCCGCCCGTTGGCGGATGCGCTCCGCGGTGGCGCCAGATGCGGCGCGTTCACCTTCGCGCATACCGTTGAGCACCCGCGCGACGGTCGAAACGTGCAAGCCGAGATCGTCGGCGATCGACTGCAACGTCGCCTGTTTCGACTTCCCCACCTGAATCCTTCTGTTTGCTGGACCGCCGGCTCTTGACAGCTGCACCGAACTGGGAGCAGTATAGCCCGAACGTTCGGCCCGAACGTTCGGGCAATGGAGCCGGACGTGTCGGAAGATCCGCATCACCCTCGCCAACCCTCGGAAAAGGACGCGTCATGCCCGATCAGAACGCCTCATCTGCCACTCACCGGTACAGCCCGGCGCGGGTGGCCGTCGTGCAGTTCAACCCCCAGGTGGGAGTCGAGAACCTCAAGGCGAACTCCGAGGCGGTGTACGAACGCCTCACCGCGGCGGTAGCCGACGGCGCCAACCTCATCGTGCTGCCCGAGCTGGCGACCACCGGCTACACCTTCGAATCCCGCGAGGAGGCTTATGCGCACGCCGAGGCCGTACCGTCCGGGGCGACCGTCGCCGGCTGGATCGACTTCGCCGCGGCGCACGACGTGTACATCGTCGGCTGCCTGCCCGAGCTCGACGGCGCCGAACTCTTCGACACCGCGGTCCTGATCGGACCCGACGGCTACGTCGGCAAGTACCGCAAGACCCACCTGTGGAACGAGGAGAAGCTGTTCTTCTCCCCCGGCGATCTGGGCTACCCGGTGTTCCACACCAGGATCGGCCGGATCGGGCTACTGGTCTGCTGGGACATCTGGTTCCCGGAGACCGCGCGGATCGTCGCCCAGCAGGGTGCCGACATCATCTGCATCCCGACCGGCTGGGTGTGGACCCCACCGCCGCTCTACGACGCGAGCGGCACCTGCATGGCCGCGTATCTGACCATGACGGCCGCGCACGTCAACAACGTCTTCATCGCGACCGCCGATCGCATCGGCACCGAACGGGCCTCGGGCTTCATGGGCAACTCGCTGATCGCCGGGACCAACGGGTGGCCGATCGACCGGATCGCCGGCTCGGACGAGGACACCATCCTCTACGCCGATATCGACATCACGGCCTCGCGCGGCGCACCGATCTGGAATCAGTTCAACGATCTGCACCGGGACCGGCGCACCGACCTCTATGACCAGCTCCTCGGGTACCGCGGTGGCCCGGCGCTCCCCCGGTAGGGCCGCGACATGACCATCCCGCCGCTGCAACTCTTCCCAGGATTCTGATATGACCGATATGACCGACACCGCGGTGCGCGGTGGGTATTTCCGTGACCGCGACATCCGTTCCCTCGCCGAGGATCTGCGCGCCGGGCGGACGACGAGCGTGGAACTCGTCGAGCACAGCCTCGCCGCGATCGCCCGGCTCGACCCGATGCTCAACGCGTTCACCGCCGTCGACCCGCAAGGGGCATTGGCCGCCGCCCGCGATGCCGACCGGGAACTGGCCCGTGGAGGTGACCGTGGTGTGCTGCACGGCATTCCGGTTTCGGTCAAGGACCTCATCGATGTCGCCGGCCAGATCACCACGTCGGGATCGCTGGTCGGGCCACACCGGGCCGAAAGCGACGCCGAATGCGTCCGCAGGCTGCGCACCGCCGGAGCGGTGATCGTCGGCAAGAACGTTCTGCACGAGTTCGCCTACGGCGCGACCGGTGACCGGTCGGCCCACGGAGCCTCCCGAAACCCTTGGGATACCAGCAGGATCAGTGGCGGGTCAAGTGGTGGTAGCGCCGTGGCGACGGCGGCGGGCATGGTGCCGCTGGCCGTCGGGACCGACACCGCGGGCTCGGTGCGGGTGCCCGCCGCGCTGTGCGGCGTGGTCGGATTCAAGCCCGCCTACGGCGCCGTCTCCACCCTGGGCGTCCGCCCGCTGGCGGCATCACTCGATCATGTCGGCGTGTTCGCCAGCACCACATCCGGGGTGGCGGACGCCTACGCCGCCCTGTCGGGTCACTCGCCGAGCCGAGGAGACGGCCCGGTCCACGTCGGGTGGATCGACCCGACCGGCATCGGGCCGTGCGATCCGGCGATCGTCGCCACCGTGCGCGACGCGCTCGCGCGGGCGGGCATCGGCGTCGAGCCCACCGCGGGGCTCCCGTTGCCCGCGGGTGAGGTGTTCTCGATGCTGAGCGTGCTGCAATCCAGCCAGGCCTATTCCGAGCACATCGAGGATGTGGCCGGCCACGAGCAGAGCATCGACGCCGAGGTGCTCGAGCGACTCCGCAGCGGGCGCGACACCGCGGCATGGCAATACGTACACGCCGAGCGCCGGCGGGACGGGCTGCGCGCCGCGGCCGCCGACCTGTTCGGCCGGTTCGACGTGCTCGCGATGCCTGCCGTTCCGACCGTGGCGACCCGGATCGACCAGCGGGCCCACGACATCGACGGCCGATCCGTCGAGGTGCGGTCGGCACTGCTGTCCCTGACCTGTCCGTGGAACCTCACCGGACATCCGGCCCTGAGCGTCCCGGCCGGCACGGTCTCGCAGCTGCCCGTCGGCCTGCAGTTGATCACCACGCCGGGCAACGAACACCTGATCTTCGACCTGGCCCGGCGGATCGAACGGTCGTGACCGCCTACCCCCCCTGCTGCCCAGCGGGCCCGACAGCACCGACTACCGCGGGGTCGAGGCAGGCCCGGTGCACACCGTACGAGCCGCGGGCCGCGAATTTCTCGACGTCTCTCCCGACGCCCTCGAGCGGTTGGCCTTCGAGGCCTACCGCGATGTGTCACATCTGTTGCGCACCAGCCACCTCCGTCAGGTCGCGGCGATCCTCGACGACCCGGAATCGTCGGCGAACGACCGCTATGTCGCCACCGAGTTGCTGCGCAACGCCAACGTGGCCGCGGGCGGTGTGCTGCCCATGTGTCAGGACACCGGAACGGCCATCGTGCACGCGTGGCGCGGCCGGCATGTCCTCACCGACGGGCGCGACGCCGAGCACCTTTCGCGGGGTATCGCCCGCGCTTACTCGACGCTGAACCTGCGTTACTCACAGCTGGCACCGCTGTCGATGTTCGACGAGCGCAACACCGGGACGAACCTGCCCGCCCAGATCGAGATCCTCGCCGAGAACGACGACAGCTACCGCTTCCTGTTCATCGCGAAAGGCTGCGGCAGCGCCAACAAGAGCTTCCTGTTCCAGCAGACACCGGCACTGCTCAACCCGGCCCGACTGCTGGATTTCGTCGTCGCCAGGGCTGCCGAGATCGGCACCTCGGCCTGCCCGCCCTATCATCTTGCCGTCGTGGTCGGAGGCACCAGCGCCGAATTCGCCCTCAGGACCGCGAAACTCGCCTCCGCCCATCATCTCGACACGCTCCCCACCTCCGGCTCGGTCACCGGACACGGGTTCCGCGATCGCGACTTCGAGCAGCAGATCCTCACCGCCACACAGCGACTCGGAATCGGTGCGCAGTTCGGCGGCAAGCACTTCTGCCACGACGTGCGGGTGGTTCGGTTGCCGCGGCACGGCGGCTCGCTTCCCATCGCGGTGGCGGTGTCGTGCGCAGCCGACCGTCATATCCTCGGCAAGATCACCCGCGATGGCGTATACCTCGAGCAGCTCGAGACCGATCCGGCGCGATTCCTGCCCGACGTCGCCGACGAATCCGACCACATCGAGCCCGCCGTACGGATCGACCTCGGCGAATCCCTGGCCCATACCCGAGCTCAATTGTCGGCCCATCCGGTCGGCACCCGGGTGTCGTTGACCGGGACGATGGTGGTGGCACGGGATCTGGCCCACGCCAAGATCCGCGACCGGCTCGACGCCGGGGAACCGCTGCCCGACTACCTGCGCCGCTATCCGGTGTACTACGCCGGACCGGCGAAGACACCCGAGGGCTACATCTCCGGATCGTTCGGGCCGACGACCGCCGGGCGAATGGATTCCTACATCGAGCAGTTCCAGGCCGCCGGTGGGGCGTTGGTGACGCTCGCCAAGGGCAACCGGTCGGAGTCCGTGCGGCGGTCCTGCCGATCGCACGGCGGGTTCTATCTGGGTTCGATCGGTGGACCCGCGGCCCGGCTGGCCTCCGATTGCATCACCTCGGTCGAGACGCTCGAATACGGCGAACTCGGCATGGAGGCGGTGCTGAAAATCCGCGTCGAGGACTTTCCGGCGTTCATCGTGATCGACGACAAGGGCAACGACTTCTACCATCGCGACAACCGCACGCTACTGACGATCGGATAGTGCGCGGGTGCGCCGATGCCGCGGTTTCGGGTACGGCACCGGCGCCCGCCGTGGGCAATTCGCCCAGTCAATGCGGATCGGGCCGGCAGCGGAACCGTCCGAAACGCATACAGGTATCGAACACCCGTTCGATACCTGTAGTCAAGGCCCGTCCCAACCCGTGGGATCACCCGCGCGGCTGCCCGGTTCGAGGGCCAGACGCACCTGGGATTCGATCGCGGCGACGACCGGCCGGGGCAGGTGCACCCGGCCCCTGCCGTCGAGATCGACGACGATCTGCTGCACCTTGCGCAGGTAGGACGTCTTCTCCCCGGCCTGGTCGGTGGCCTGAGCATGGTTGTAGAGCTTGGCGGCGGTGTCGAGGTCGGCGCGGTCGGCCTCGACCAGATAGCTGGTGCCGGTGGCCTTGCCCTCGCGCTCGCACCGGGCCCACTGACGGCGCAGCACATCGGCAGCCTTGCGGTAGCGGCCGGCATAGGCGCCGTCGCCCGGATAGGTGTCGGTCGCCAACGCCTGCGCCTCCTCCAGCGCCGTGTGGAAGTCCATCACCGGATCGCGCGTGATATCGGTGACTCCGGGGTAGCGAAGGTAGAGCGCGGGGTCGAGTTCGTAGGCGCCGTATTCGGACAACACCCGGCGGTGGACGGCGCGGGCGGCCTCCCACAACCGGACATCGGCCGCCGGGGAAGCCGAAACCCGGGGCTCGGGCTCGGGCCGCCCGACCGGCTCCGCCTTTGGCTTCGCCGGGACCGCGCGTTCCAGGCGCCGCAGGATCTCGGCCCCGACCGGATCGGTCTCCACCACCGCGACCCGGTAGCCCACGCCGTCGGTGAAGGTCAGGTGCACCCAGCGCAGGCCCTCGACCCGGAGGTCCTCGCCGCCCGGTGAGATGCGGGTGTCCTCGGACGGTCCGGCGGACAACACGACGTCGGTGAGGTCAGCCAGCGGCCGGACGGTGTCCTCGGTTCCCTCGGTGCCGATCAGGATCTGCCCGTCGACCAGCCCCAATCGCACGGCCGTCCGCCGCCCGGCCCGCGGTCCGACGAAGCCCACCGTGAACGAGCCGGTGACCAGGCCACCGACCAGGAACAACACCAGCTGCGGTGCGACCCCGGCGGCCACCAGAATGAGCAGCAACGGCACCGACCCGAGCAGCAGCGCGGTGCAGACGGTTCGACGAATGCGGACCGCGGCGTCGGGATACTCGGCGCGGGCGACCAGCGCCAGATCCTGGTCGGGCGGCACGCCGCATACCCTACCGCGCTGCCATTGACCAGTGGTTGCTGCGTATGGTTGGTCCATGCCCGAGGTCCGCTCAGTCGTGGGCGGCGTGTGCGTCGGCAGCGGAATCGCCATCGGCGCCTACTCCGGCGGCTGGTTCCTCCTGCTCGCCGTGGCGCTCGGGGCGATCGGCATCGGGATCGTCGCCGGCGCACTCATCCGCTCGCCCGCGCCCGGCCCCACCGGGGAACTCGTACCCGTGACGGTCGACCTGATCGACCGGTCCGCACCGCGATCGACCATCGTCGCCGGCGAAGCCCGTCCCGACGGCGACGCACCGTTCCGGTTTCACACCCACGCCAACCTCGCCCCCGCCCAGGTCGCCCACATCGTGGGCGACGGGCGGGGCGAATTGCCCGTCGATGCGCTCGGCACGCCGGGCGACGCGGCGGTCACCGAGCACCGGACGATGCGGACCCGCGCCCCGGCGGCACTGACCGCCGTGGCCGCGATGTGGGCGACCATGCTGGTGCCGCCGAGCCATGTCTGGGACCTCAACCCGCTCACCAGCAGTGTGTCGGCGGCGGTCCCCGAGGTCGCCGCCGCCGATCCCGACGCGCGGCCGCTGTGGCAGTGGTACGACGAGGCCATCGCCCACCTGCGGGCCGAATCACCCGAAGCGCAGAACGCGCTCCTCAGCCTCGATGTCACCGACACCGACGTGGACGTCGAGGTGTACCTCGGCGCCGACCGGATGCGGGTGTACGCCGGCGACGCCGACGGCTGGGAAACCAGCGAGACGACAACCCCGTCGCGCAGCCGGGACACGTTCACCATCGCCGACCTGCAGGAGTTCTCCGCGCGGGATTTCCTGGCCGGGGCGGCCACGATGCTGCCCCCTGACCATCGGGAGGCCTCCCGATTGGAGATCGAGCGCAAAACCGACGACATTTTCGGCGTCGAGCGTCCGGTCCTGGCCGAAGGCAGGTTCGGCGACCCGAGCATCCCGATGGACGGAAAAATGGACGGCACCATCGCAGCGTGGTGGCCACAGGACGACGTCGCGGCCGGCCTCCACCAGGTCGAGGCCGCCTTGGCCGCCAGAGGGATAGCCACCGATGCCGCGGTGATCAAGGAGGTCGATCTCTCCGCCGACCACGACTTCACCCTCGACTTCTACCGGGGCGTCCCGTACTACCGGACCAGGGCCCACGCCGGCAGGTTCGCCAGCGCCGACGATCTGATCGGGGAAGGCGAGTTCTCCCGTTTCCGGTTCGCCGACGTCTCGGCCGATGTCCTTTCCGCCGCGCGTGACGATGCGATGCGCCGCTACGACGTCGACCCGGTCGATCGCGGCAAGGCCGACATCACCATCGGCGAATGGGGCAGCGAGGGTGGTGACCGGGAGGACGAGGTGGTGATCGAGGTGGACTACAACGACGCCCACGGCGGAGCCGCGGTCTACTCGCTATCCGGCGAATATCTCGCCGGATAGCGTGGCGGGTTCAGCTCACCAACGCCCGAGCTGGCACCGCGGGCTGTACGGATGGTCGTTCTGCACAACCACCTGGCCATCGACCGCGATCTCACAGTGCGCGTTCGGCGCGCCCCGGCCGCCGTGCGTGGTGCTGGATACGGTGAAGATGGCCCACTGCGGGTCCTGCAGGGTGGCCTCGAAAACCCACGGCGCCTCGGGCGCCACGTTGACTTCGGCCTTCTTCAGGTAGCGGTACGCATCGGCGTTGTAGGCCTCCATGCTCTCCGGCTGGGCGTCGAGGTAGTAGAGGTCGAAGTCGTAGGGCGCCCCGGTCGTGAGCGTGTAGCGGACCTGATGGCCTCCTGCCGCAGGCGCCGGCTCGGCCGACGACGTTGCGTTGGAGACCGCCATCCCCGCGGCCGCCACCACGAGCGCCGCACCGACCTTGGTTGTCACGTTTCGCATGTTCGTCATATCGAGGCAGGCTACCGCCCTGTTACAGCTGCGACTAACACGTGACGCCGCACCATTCCAACGGCAAACCAACTCGGTCTAGCTTGAGGTTAATTTGTTCGTCACACATAGACATTTCGCAGTAACACCGGCCCTCTAACGTCCCGATTCGACACCAGCACAGTGTCTTTAACCTCTTGCGCCGCTGCCTACCGACATCGGTCGAAAAGCGCTGCAATTAAAGGGAAGGGCTGTTCATGCGAGTTTCACGGCGGGCCACGTTCCGCAGATCGGCGTTGGCCACCACAAGCGTGATCGCGGTGGCCGGGTTGCTGCTGACCGGATGCGGAAGCCGGGCAAGCGATACCGAAACAGCAAATGCTCAATCCTGCGTGGACACGGCGGGTCCCTCGATCAAGGTGGGCTCGCTGAACTCGCTGTCGGGCACCATGGCCATCTCCGAGGTCACGGTCCGCGACGCCATCAAACTCGCCGTCGGGGAGATCAACGCCGAGGGCGGTGTGCTGGGCAAGCAGATCGAGCTCATCGGCGAGGACGGCGCGTCGGAGCCCACGGTCTTCGCCGAGAAGGCCGAGAAGCTGATCAGTGCCGACTGCGTCGCGGCGGTGTTCGGCGGATGGACCTCGTCGAGCCGCAAGGCGATGCTGCCGGTCTTCGAGAGCGCCAACTCGTTGCTGTACTACCCGGTGCAGTACGAGGGCCTGGAGTCCAGCAAGAACATCTTCTACACCGGGGCCACCACCAATCAGCAGATCGTGCCCGCGCTCGACTACCTGAAGGAGAAGGGCGTCAAATCCCTGTACCTGGTGGGCAGCGACTACGTGTTCCCGCAGACCGCCAACCGCATCATCAAGGCCTACGCCAACGACAACGGCATCGAGATCAAGGGCGAGGATTACACGCCGCTCGGATCCACCGACTTCTCCACCATCGTCAACAAGGTGCGCGCCGCGAACGCCGACGCGGTGTTCAACACCCTCAACGGCGACTCCAACGTGGCGTTCTTCCGCGAATACAAGAATGTGGGTCTGACGCCGCAGGAGATGCCGGTGGTCTCGGTGTCCATCGCCGAGGAAGAGGTCGGCGGTATCGGCGTGCAGAACGTCGCCGGTCAGCTCACCGCATGGAACTACTACGAAACCATCGACACCCCGGTCAACAAGGCGTTCGTCAAGGCCTATCAGGACTTCGTCAAGGATCCCAAGAAGCCGACCTCGGACCCGATGGAAGCCGCCTACGCGTCGGTGTACCTGTGGAAGAACACCGTCGAGAAGGCTAAGTCGTTCGACGTCAAGGCGATTCAGGACAACGCCGACGGGGTGAGCTTCGAGGCCCCCGAGGGCACGGTGACCATCGACGGCGACAACCACCACATCACCAAGACCGCCCGCATCGGTGAGATCCATCCCGACGGCCTGATCTACACCATCTGGGAGTCGAAGGGACCGATCGAGCCGGATCCGTACCTGAAGTCCTACCGGTGGGCTTCCGGGCTGTCCGGCTGACCCGGGACACGGCGTGGACATCCTCATCGGGCAGCTGGCAACGGGATTGAGCCTCGGCTCGATCCTGTTGCTGGCCGCACTCGGCCTGTCGCTGACCTTCGGTCAGATGGGCGTGATCAACATGGCGCACGGCGAGTTCATCATGGCCGGCTGCTACACCGCCTATGTGGTGCAACAGATCATCACCAGCGCCGGTGCCTCCCTGCTGATCTCGCTGGTGGTGGGGTTCGTGGTCGGCGGCGCGATGGGCGCGCTGCTCGAAATCACCCTGATCCAGCGGATGTACGACCGGCCGCTGGACACCCTGCTGGTGACGTTCGGGGTCGGCCTGATCCTGCAGCAGATCGCCCGCGACGTCTTCGGCGCCCCCGCGGTCAACGTGGTGGCCCCGGCGTGGCTGTCCGGCGGCGTCGAGATCCTCGGCGCCGTCGTCCCCAAGACCCGGATCTTCATCCTGGTCCTGGCGATCCTGTGCGTCGCGGTCCTGGCCACGGTGCTCAAGACCACCCCGATGGGCCGGCGGATCCGGGCCGTGGTGGCCAACCGGGATCTGGCCGAAACCAGCGGAATCTCCTCCCGCAGGACCGACATCACCACGTTCTTCATCGGCTCGGGTCTGGCCTCGGTGGCCGGGGTGGCGCTGACCCTGATCGGGTCCACCAGCCCGACCATCGGGCAGAGCTTCCTGATCGACGCATTCCTGGTGGTCGTCATCGGCGGCCTGGGGCAGATCAAGGGCACCGTCATCGCGGCCCTGGCGCTGGGCTTCCTGAACTCGTTCATCGAGTACAGCACCACGGCGTCGCTGGCCAAGGTCATCGTGTTCGTGCTGATCGTCATCTTCCTGCAGGTGCGCCCGCAGGGCCTGTTCACGGTTCGGACAAGGAGTCTCGTATGACCGTCCTTGGACGCTGGCAGAGCTGGGCCGGGTTCGGCGTCGCTGCGGTGTTGCTCTTCGGGGTCGCGCCCGCAGTGCTCTCGGATTTCCGGCTCAGCCTGCTGGGCAAGTTCCTGTGCTTCGCGATCGTGGCCGTGGGCATCGGATTGGCATGGGGCCGAGGCGGAATGCTGGTGCTGGGCCAGGGCGTGTTCTTCGGGCTCGGCGGCTACATGATGGGTATGCACCTCAAGATCGCCGACGCTCAGATCCGTCACCACGCCGTGCCCGACTTCATGCAGATCCAGGGGGTGCGCGAGCTGCCCGGCTACTGGGCGCCGTTCGCCTCCCCCACCTTCACCCTGCTGGCCATCCTGGTGATTCCGGCCGGGATCGCCGCACTGCTGGGGTTCGGCGTGTTCAAACGACGGGTCAAGGGTGCCTATTTCGCAATCCTGTCGCAGGCGCTGGCCGCGGCCCTGGCTGTCCTGCTGGTCGGCCAGACCAGCGTCGGCGGCAGCAACGGTCTGACCAACTTCCGCACATTCTTCGGATTCAACCTCAACGATCCGGTCAACAAGCGGATGCTGTATTTCATCGCGGCCGCCACGCTGCTGATCATCGTGGCCGTCGTGCGCCAGCTGATGTACAGCCGCTACGGCGAGTTGCTGGTCGCGGTCCGCGACGGCGAGGAACGCGTCCGGTTCCTGGGCTACGACCCGGCCAACATCAAGGTGGTGGCCTACACCTTGGCGGCGCTGTTCGCCGGCATCGCCGGCGCCCTGTTCGCCCCGATCGTCGGATTCATCGCGCCGTCTCAGGTGGGCATCGTGCCGTCGATCGCCTTCCTGATCGGGGTGGCCATCGGCGGCCGCACCACCCTGCTGGGGCCGGTGCTCGGCGCGATCGGCGTCGCCTGGGCACAAACCCTGTTCTCCGAACGCTTTCCGTCCGAGTGGACCTATGCGCAGGGTCTGCTGTTCATCGTCGTCGTCGGATTCTTCCCGGCCGGCCTCGCCGGTCTCGGGGTGCTGTTCGCGCGGCGGCGGAAGGCCGGGGCCCCGGCGCAGGAGGAGATGGCGAACGAACCCGAAGCCAAGGTGGGAGCCAGCACATGACAGACCGCGACCCCGTTCCCGGCGGGAACGCCGGGATGGGCACGGAGTATCTCGAAGTCCGAGGTCTCACTGTGGATTTCGACGGTTTCAAAGCCGTCGACGATGTCGACCTGACGTTGTTCCAGGGTGACCTGCGTTTCCTCATCGGCCCGAACGGGGCCGGTAAGACGACGGTGATCGATGCCATCACCGGGCTGGTGCCCGCGACGGGTTCGGTGAACAAGTCCGGTGTCGAACTGCTCGGCAGGAAGGTGCATCGGATCGCCCGACACGGCGTGGGGCGCACCTTCCAGACCGCCAGCGTCTTCGAACAGCTCACCGTGCTGCAGAACCTCGACATCGCCGCGGGCGCGGGCCGCTCACCCTGGACACTGCTCCGGCGCAGGCGGGGCATCCTGCCGTCGATCGAAGAGGCCCTGGAAACCGTCGGCCTGACCGCGCTGGCCGACAAACCGGCAGGCGTGCTGGCCCACGGCCAGAAGCAGTGGCTGGAGATCGGCATGCTGCTGGTGCAGAACGCCGATGTGCTGCTGCTCGACGAACCGGTGGCCGGGATGAGCCACGAGGAACGCGAGGAGACCGGAAACCTGTTGCGCCGCATCGGCGGAGCCCGCACCGTCGTGGTCGTCGAGCACGATATGGACTTCATGCGGGCATTCGCCACCTCGGTGACGGTGCTGGCCAGGGGCCGGGTGATCGCCGAGGGCTCGGTGGCCGAGGTGCAGGCCGATCCGAGGGTGCAAGAGGTCTATCTGGGCACCGCGGCCGCCGGTGCCGAAGGAGTCTGCTGATGCTCGAACTCATCGACGTCCGTACCGGTTACGGCCGCTCCGAGGTGATCCACGGCGCGGGAATCGAGGTGCCGTCCGACGGGGTCGCCGCGGTGATGGGGCACAACGGCGCCGGTAAGACCACGCTGCTGCGAGCGGCGGTCGGACTGCTCAAATGCACCGGCGGGAAGGTGCTTTTCGACGGCGAGGACATCACCGGGCTGCGGCCCAGCGCCAGGGTGGCTCGCGGGCTGGCCTACGTGCCGCAGGGCCAGCAGTCGTTCGGTCAGCTGACCACGGCCGAGAATCTGCAGGTGGTCGCCGACGGCCGGCGCAACGGCAAAGCGCTGATCGACGAGCAGCTCGACCTGTTCCCGGCGCTGCGGGAACTGCTGACGCGGCGGGCCGGTCTGCTCTCGGGCGGGCAGCGTCAGCAGCTGGCGATCGCCCGCGCGCTCATCACCGGCCCGAGGGCGCTGATCCTCGACGAGCCGACCGAGGGCATCCAGCCGTCGGTGGTGGCCGAGATCGAGGCGGCCATCACCGCCCTGACCCGGCGCGGTGACCTGGGTGTGCTGCTTGTCGAGCAGCACATCGGGTTCGCGCTGGAGTCCGCGCAGCGCTACTACATCCTGGAATCGGGCCGGATCACCGCAACCGGTGCCGGCGGTTCCGCCTCGGAGGCCGACGTCCGCGCCGCCATGGCCATCTGATCCCTTTTGCATTGCGAGCGACCGTGTTTGTCCGCCGACACGCCGTGAAACCCCGGCACTTTGCGGTCGCTCGCGGTGCACATCAGATCGCCTGGCTGTCCCGCAGCGACGCGATCTCCGCAGCGGAGAACCCGGCCTCGGTCAGCACCTCATCGGTGTTGGGACCGCGGCGCGCTGGAGGGCGGGCGGCCGCCCCGGCCGTGGGCGTCCATCTTGTATTACTCTA